>JBGSQJ010000149.1:0-7439 GCA_041738165.1 Bdellovibrionales bacterium | reverse complement strand
TCGGTCGAGCTAGTCTTAAGCCCGATTGTATGGTTAAACATCTTATCTAAGAATGACTGAGCCTCAGGGTGCTCTCTACCCATCCATGCAAGGTGCTTTAGCGATGGACTATCGACGATGAAAATTATAGAAAAAATCGAGATCAAGAGATCTTTCGAAATGCCCCATCGAATGATAAAAAGGAGACACTATTAAATATCTGTTTTTATGCCTAACATTTTTCTTTTCATCTATGGCTTTTTCTCGTGCCATAGCCACGGCATTGAACTCGCAATCAGAATCTGGGAGTGCGATCAACTCCGTGCCTAAAAAGGTCAGTGACGCTGCGATCAAGGAGCGTCTTGATAAAATATTTGCGGCGACAGGCTGGTACCAAGATCTGAAAGTTGAGGTAACTGAAGGTCTGGTGATTCTGACAGGCAATATCGTCAATCAGAAAGACAAAGATTGGGCTATCAATATCATCGATAGAACCGACGGGGTCATTGCGGTCATTGACAAGCTTGAAAGCTCACTCACATCGGGCTCGGTCTTGATGCCGGCGCAAGATGAAATTTCTAAAATTTATGACCAGTTTTATAAAAAGCTTCCGTATATCGCTTCGGCCGTCATTTTGTTGTTGGCCTTCGTTTTATTGGCTTTTCTTTTTCGAAAAGGCGCCACTTCTTATTTAACGAGCCGAAGGCAGAACCCGCTTGTTATAAAATCAGTGGCCAATATCACCGGATTTGGATTTTTAGTTCTTGGGTTCTACTTCGCCCTCAAAGCCAGTGGGCTATCGACCCTAGCGGTCACGCTCTTGGGCGGAACAGGAATGTTGGGTATTGGTCTGGGGTTAGCTTTGAAGAATACCTTTGAGAATTACACTTCGAGTTTAATGATCAGCTTAAGAGAGTTGCTCCGCATTGGTGAGCTCGTGAACATCAACGGATTCGAGGGGATTGTTCAGTCGGTCACGACTCGAGGGACGATTCTGATGGACTACGAAGGCAACAATATCATTATTCCTAATACCGATGTCTTCAATTCACCCATTAAGAACTTGACCCGAAATCCAAAAATGCGCGCCAATTTTTTAGTGGGCATTGGGTATGACGATGACATCAGTCAGGCGCGGTTGATTATTCTGAAGACTTTAAAGAAGCTTCAACCCGCGATCTTAGATGACCCAGAGTCTATCGTGGCGGTCGATAGCCTGGGTGCCGCGACAGTCAATTTAAATGTGTATTTTTGGTTTGATGCGATCAATGTGAGCCTGATTAAAATTAAGTCTCTTGTGATTCAGAGTGTGAAGGAAGCATTGGTTGAAGCAAACATTTCGCTTCCTGATGATGCTCGTGAAGTTGTCTTTGCGTCTCCTCTGCAAATACACAATTTGCCCGCCGACGCTTATGTTGAACCTAAGAGAATCGACAAATCAAATGCTGCAAAGGTTCAATCTGATGCGAGTCGCGAGACGCCTAGCCAAGATTTGAAAAATGAGGTCAAGGATTTGCAAAAGCAAGCGAAGACCACGCCACTTGACGACTGTGACGAGAATCTCGTTGAAGGCGACTTGACATAATGTTGCGTCTTGCCCTGAGACGGTTTTGAGGCGAAACTATGTTCACTGACCTGCCATTACAGCTTTGGTCAATGTCTCAACGATGATGTCTTTGACCCCGGTGTTTTCTGAAATTTCAGAACCTGAGCAACTGCCAGGAACAACAGAGGCATAATAAGAAACTTGTTTTTCAAAACACTTCGGGAAGCGGGCATCAGAAGCAATCAAGTCTGTTAACTGCTCGGGCCCTGAAAAATCAGTGCCTAGCAAATTGCCAGCTGTGTTGATAGGGTGACCATTTGAGTATTTGGAGCGCCATTTGCCCGTGTAGTCTAAATTTTGAAGTCCAAGTCCGATCGGGTCCATTTGCGAGTGACATTTGTAACAACTTTCAGAGGTGCTTCGGTGGACTTCGAGTTGCTTTTCTACCGGTAAATTTGCATCAATATGGTGAATCGAGTCTTGAATCGCATTGAAAAGCTCTGGTGAAGGGGTCTGAATCTCTTCGCAAAGCAAGGTGGCAAGTACGTTGCGACCGCGCCGAATGACCTCAGTTCGGCTATTGTCGGCCGATGTGGCTAGCGCAAAGCTGCCCTGATTTAACAGACCGCCGCGATTCTCGGTTTGGGTGATCTCCCAGCCGCTCGATTCAGCATTTCCCGGCAGAAGGGGAATCTCGTAGTGCTTTGACAGTGTGCTATTCAAAACCGAAAAGCCCGGCTTTAGCCATTTTGACAAAGGCATATTCTTGCTGATCAGGGTCTTTGCCACTTTTTGACTTTCAGACTGTAAGGATTGAAGAAGTGTCGCATTAACTTGGGTCGACGAAATATCTCGGTAGCCTTGAAGCTGCCCAAAGAATGAGTCCACAAAGCGCACGGTTTTCTCATCTATACCGCGTGCGATTTCAGACTTAATGGCCTCTTGTGAGCCCAGCTGACCTTTACTTGCCAATTCTAAAAGTTTCGCGTCGGGCACAGATCGGCGTGCCAACGTCCCGATACGGGCGGCCCAGTGGTAGGGTGAGTTCAATTCATACGACGTGGTGTTGAGTAGAAACTGTGGCGAACTTAAGATTTTAGTTAGAACGTGGGTCAGGCCTTCACTAGCATAGATGGACGGCCTGGTTTTAAGGTTCTTATTGGAGTAGGCTGTTCCCGCCATCGTTTTTCCGCTACCTGAAAGCTGAGGGTTGGCAGATTTGCCTATTGCAAAAACGTAAAACGTACGGGATTTGCCGTCCGCGTATTTTGCGGGAACTTGAACTGACCAGCCGTGATTTCCCTCTATACCGAAGTAGGCATTGACGTCGGGTCTTGCATTGCCAGTCCAGACTCGAGTCACAAACTGAAGAGATTCGTTTGCGCCGGCAGCATAAATGTGAATATCGACGATGCGGTCTTCCCAGGAAGTATCTCGCGCCCATCCGCTGAGCACAAAGTTTGAATCCAAAGAGTCCACATATCCCTGCACTTCGCCAATCAATCCTGGAATCGCATTTGTGGAGGAATTATAAATACCTTTGAGCTGACCGAGTTCTTCGGAGGTAATGGGGCGGCGGTAAAGTTTGAGAGTTATAGATTGAATGTATTTTTGAATGCAATCGTCCCATGCGCCAAGATTTTGTGGGTATTGGCATGTCGAAATTTCGGCGTTTCGTAAAAGCCATGCGGAGATCTCGCTGGCAAGCTCGTAACGCTTTTCAACAGAGCTCGTATCCAAAGAATTCGTTGCATTGGTATCAAAACCGAACGCTTTTAAAACGGGGGGCACTTTGCTCTTCAATTCAGAGGGAAGATTCACTGAAAACGTATCTTCGATTGAATTGATGTATTCGTCGCTCGCTATAAGGCGCGGGCTCAATGCATTTTCGGTTTGGTACTCAACGCATAGGCTCGACTGAACAGATGAAAATGAGAGTTGCTTTGAACTTTGAAAATTTGAAAAATTCATTGCTTTGCTGCAATTTTGAAATCCAAAAAATAGTGCCGATATGGCCAGGGCAACCAAGACTATTTTTTTAAATTTTGAAGTTCTTGGCGCTTTCAATTCATCTACCCTTTAAATAGTCCGATTTTTTTGCCGGTGCCTTTGTGAGACCCAACTCCAAATTCTGACATCTTGATTCCATAGGCGGCCAACAGCTCCATAAGAATGTCCCCGTGAAAGACCTGGGTGTTTGGGTTGCCGATCTCTTTGCCAAAATTCATATTTGAGAGCCCACCGGCAACTAGGAACGGAATATTTTGATGTCCATGAACGTCGCCATCAGACATGTCGGTGCCGTAGGCGATGGCTGTATTGCCAAATAGTCCGGCGCTCTTAACTTCACCTATTAGATCCGCGAGCAGCCCCGTGTGAGTGCGATTGATACTCAATAAGGCGGCCATTTTGGCAGGGTCATTTGAGTGATGGGCGTAGCCATGATGGCCAAAGGCCATGCCGTCATAGATCAAATTGTTATCTTGAACGCCTGGCTCGTAAATGATCGTCGCCGCATTGGTCAGATTGCAGCGAAGGGCGGTCACAATAATTTTTTGCATAGAGGCAAAGTGCTGCTTATAGGCCTCGGCGCTCGCGGGCTTACTTACTCCCGATGAACTGCAGGTGGGAATGGCGCTCGTGAGACCTTTTTCGATTTCGCGTATTGCGGTAAGGTAAGAATCTAAAAGAGTTTTATCTTTGGCAGAGATCTTGTTGTTGAGTGAATTCAAGTCAGAGATTTGCGCATCCAATACGCTCTTCTTCATTTTTATTTTGTGAGCAATCAGCGCTTGGTTGTTTTGAGAATCTGAAAACACCCGGTTGTACATTTCGAGCGGGCTTAAAATATTTGTGTTCGCAATTCGGTCGGTTCGCCAAGAGATATAGTTGAGATAGACTGGCGAGTGGGACGCTGGATGCTCGGAATAGTTTCGAAATGCCCACCCGGCGTGAAGTGAGCGAATGGGAGTCGCGTTTTGATCAGCAATGTATTGATCAATAGTTTTGGCGATGACGATGTTGGATGGATCTAAGGGGAAGGCTCCGCATGAAAGCCAACCACCGCAGCCTGACCAGTGGATATCCAGATTCGAATGCCCTGCGGTCATGCCTCGAACAATCGCTATGTCAGACTGATATTTGGCGAGCGGAGAGAGAGCGTCCGTGTAGTTCCAGTACCCATTGGTCCACTGACCATTGACTTTGGGCATATAGGTTCCATCTGGAAAATAAACGCCAATAAATTTTTTTGCAGCTGAATCTGCAAAAGCCCACGTGCTTCGGCACAACGAGGGAAGCAACGGCAATAGCAGCGAGAGACCGCCATTTTTCAAAAACCTACGTCTGTTCATTTTTAGATACCCACTATCTATATTGTATCGTCGCAAAAAGGATGGCTCTTAAGACCTAATCAGAGGTAGACAGGCGACCAAACCTTATACAGCTGAATACAGAATTGACATTCTGCCAGTTGAGAGTGAGAGATGTTGGCGTCTCAGCCTGATACAGGCTTTATGACCGATTTAGTGTGAACCGCGTAGAACCGTAAATTCGAAACCTTGATTGGAATCTTCAACTGAAGGCGCGTAAGCACTCTCAAGTCCGCCCATACTTTCGAGCCCACCCATGCTCTCGAGATTTGCAACGTCGGTTTGCCCGCCTTCGACTTGATGACTTTGTTTTGGGGACCAAGCATAAGCTTCGACTTGCTCAGGTGTTCCGTCAAAAACCTGCGTCCAGCTGTCGGCCTTCAGCGCTACGATCATAACAGCGGCTGTGGGCAAGAATCCTTCGGTGGCTCCAGTTAAGCGTTTAAACAGAGCCATTGTGCTTTTGCCATGACCCCAGAAAAAGGCGTGCGGAGTCAAGTCACTTTGGTTCGAGGTCAATCGCGCGCCCATCTCTTTGGCCACATCGGCGTAGTAGAGGCTCTGGTCAAACTCACTAATTTTCAATCGGTCGCCGAGCAGATCTTGGGTCGGCTTTGCGGTCTCTTGAACTCGTTCTGCATAAGATCCCCACATAGCGACTTCTCGAAACATAAGTTGGCGCATCAAATTGGCGAGACGCTTCGCCGCCTTTTTACCTTTTTTGGCCAGGGGCCGCTTGATATCTAGCTTTACTTTTTCAGGATCGGCTGCACGTTCTGCAGAAGTGAATTTGTTTTCTTGAGAAGCTTTTCCGTGTCGGCCCAAAATAATTACTTTGTACGCGGGGTCAGAAAGGCGAGTGTTGAGTCTGGCCACCAAGGGGTTCTTTGAGAAATCGATTGAGCTCAATTGGTCTACGGCTTCAGTTTCAGCCAAGGGGCCTTCACAAGGCGTTGATAGAGCGACTGTGGACGATAGAAGTCCACTTACAGCTAAGAGCAAAAGACGATGACGAAAAAGCATGAATCCGGCCTCTCAAGTGAGTTTTTTAAGATATAGAGCAATTGCCCGGCCACCTCGTAACCGATTGAAATAACGGATGTTAAACTCCAGTTTGAAGCGGGAAATTGATCAGATTATCGACAAAAGGTGCGTGGATTGTCGCTTGGTTCTTTCGGCTAAAAGTTTTTCATGATCAGAGGTCGGCTGTCCCTCAAATCCCTGAGCAGTGGTAGGCTCCGCCGGTCTATGAACAAATTGATTTTAGCACTCTTTCTTCTTCTGCCGTTGCATGGGTTCGCTCAGTACTCACTCAATGTGATGGGCCCGCTCACCATTGGTGATATTCAAGTTCCATACAATCAGAGCAGCCGCGAAGAGTGGGCGAAATTCGCGAAAGACCTAGCCGAGATCAGATCGATGGGGGCCGATGGAGTTTCGACAGACATTTGGTGGGGAGCTGTAGAGAGCCGCGAAGGCCGGTATTCGTGGGACTACTATGACAAAGTCGCAAGTTACGTTGCAAAGGCCAAGTTGAAGTGGATTCCGATTTTGTCGTTCCATCAGTTGGGCGGAAACATTGGCGACAAAGGCTATGTCCCTCCGCCCGCGTGGATTTGGACGAAATACATAGGGAGCCCCGGGGTCGATAACGAGAACTCTCTCAAATTTAAGAGTGAGCAAGGTCATTTCAGCTCTGAATATGTTTCGGTTTGGGGAACCCCTTTTGTCTTGAATGATTACGTGAGATTCATGCGCGAGTTTCAAGCGCACTTTGCAAGTCGAGCGAATATGATTTCTGAAATCAATATCGGGCTCGGACCGGCGGGTGAGCTTAGGTATCCATCTTACAACTCTCACGATATAGACGCGGGTTACCCCACTCGGGGGGCTTTGCAGGCTTATTCGAAGCTCGCTATTCAATCTTTTCGCCAGTTTGTTAAGAACAAGTATAAAAATATCAAATCAGTCAATGAAGCGTGGGGTTTTGAGCTAAAACGATTTTCGGATGTCTTGCCTCCCAAACCAAAGGAGCTCAGCGACGGTTCATTTTTTTCTGGTGGCGAGCACTTCTCGAATTACGGAAGAGATTTTTTCGACTGGTACAATCAATCCTTACTTAATCATGGCGAGCAAGTGTTCGCGGCTGCAATTGAAGTGTTCGGTCAAAGTGGGTCTGCATTTTCAGGAATCGACATTGGCGCGAAGATTCCAGGAGTGCACTGGCGAATGTCCAGCGATAGGTTGGCCGAACTGGCTTCAGGATTAATTTTAACAAGCTATGAAAATTGGAATTCGGACGGCAATGGACATGGCTATGACCACACATTGGGAATGTTTGAGAGAGTTGCCAAGCAATCTTCGAGTTCAAAAGTCGTACTTCACTTTACCGCCCTCGAAATGGACGACGGGCGAGATGGCCCGGAGGCCGCGTCTCAAGCCAAGTCTCTGGTGTTTTGGGTCGCACAGGCCGCTCAGAGATTGGGCGTCACGATCAAGGGTGAGAATGCGTTGGGCGGTGAGCTCAGCAATCCACAGGCCTG
>JBGSQJ010000143.1:0-12665 GCA_041738165.1 Bdellovibrionales bacterium | reverse complement strand
GAACTTTATGTATGGGACCTAGATAAAACCTATTTGGATACGGCATTTGAGACTCTGAGCGGGCTGGTTCGCACTGTGCGCGAGAAAGCTTTTCAAAAGAAAAACGTACCGGGAACCGCCACTTTGGTGAGAGCACTTCGAGACGATTGGCAGGCTCAGCATTTAGGTCACAAAGACTTTCCCATTTATTTTATCACGGCATCACCCCCGCAGATGGAACCCAAAATACACGACAAGTTGGCGTTTGACGGGATCTATCCGTTCGGCATTTTCTGCAAAGACAATCTCAAAAATTTGGCTCCGAACCGGTGGTCGAGATTGACTCAGCAGGTGGGTTATAAGCTTCAGGCATTGCTTCAGCTTCGAATGCATCTAAACGCTGGGGTCAAACAGATTCTTTGGGGCGATGACTCCGAAGCTGATGCCGTTATCTATTCGCTGTTTTCTGATTTGTGCGCGCGCCGAATCGAAGAGCGGGAAGCTCGGGCCATACTTCGCTCGTTCAATGTGATGGGCACGCAAGTCGATACGATTTTTAAACTGCTTGAAGCTATCCCTCAGCAAGATCCCATTGAGAAGATCTACATCAATTTGGCCGCTGACACCGATGCAGATTACTATTTGAAATTCGGGCGCCGAATCGTGCCGACGTCGAACACATTCGAACTTGCGTTAGACCTTTATCAAGACAAGAGATTGAGCTTTGTGCAGTTGACGAACGTCTCACTCGATTTGCTTCGCAACTATGGATTCGGAATTGAAGATCTCGAGCGAAGTTTTGAAGATCTGATTCGGCGCCCCTTGCTGGCCGATGAAACAGTGGCTGAACTTTTGCCCAAGCTCAAGGAACGGGGGCTAGTTTCTAAGAATTGGGAGTCTAGAATATCACCAAAGCCGGTGGTGACGAGGGTTGGCGATAAGATTATGGCGCTAGAGGGAGTCACCGAACCTTGGGTTGCAGACAGGATCGATTACTTACGCGACGAGCGCTGATTCAAGAGTCTTATTCGAAATAAATGGGGTACGACACCGAAATCTCAGGCCCACTAAACGGCCGAAATCGAATTCGTTCGATCACCGAAGAAACGCAGCGCTCGAGTTCAGGATCATTCAAGCTTGAATCGATGGTCTGCACCTGCTTGACCTCGCCTCGTTTCGAAATTTCAATTTGCAAGACCATTGAGCCCTTAAGTTTAGGGTTCTCTCTTAGGCGCGGAATCCAGCAGCGCTGAAACAAAGCCTGCTTTGCGGCTATGACTTCATCGATGTACTCATTTGACAAAGTAAAGAGCGCGGCGGTGGTTGGAGCGGATTCTTCGTCAGAAGATTTTTCAGATTCAGAGTCCGTTTGCTCCTCAGCCACATTTGAATTGGCCAAACTCAAATCGGTGTCCATATTGCGCAAAACGGTGAGAGCCAAAGGTTTTGGCGTTGATATAGGGCCCAAGCGATACAGCTTTTCAGAATAAATCAAATAAGCCTGCCCGGGGACTCCCTGTCGCAAAATCTTAATGGGTGGGCCGGCCAGCCAATCCACCAAAAGAGGGGAGTTTTTTTCAGTTTCATTCCAAAGTTGAATTTGAAATTCCGAGTTGGGTGCAATTTCAATTTCATCTTGAGAGTTGAGCGCGAGCACTAGCCCCGCATCACTTTTTGTTTGAATTCGGTCGCGCGAAAATAGGGGAATGGAACTCATTTCACCGTGGAGCTTTATGAACTCACCATCTCGATTGATTGAGCCTTCTCCTGTGATTTTTACGATTTGTCCAACTTGAGCGGGCCGGCTCAAGGGGTGAATCCAGCCTGCGAACTTAGTCGCCAAGGGGGAGGCGAGAAGCACTCCAAGTATGAGAACAAGGCCCAATCCGACCCTGATAGCTAGTTTCTTTTGAACGGCGTTGAACACTCTTTTACTTGGTAGGCTCAGCAGGGCCTGTTGGCTCATCAGCAGGAGTCGTGGGTAGCGCATCAGTTTCAGCAGGTGCTTGAGTGCTTGGCGGAGCCACGTATCCATCCATAACACTCTCTTTTTTAGAGGCCGTGATATAGGTGAGGATGAGGCATGAAGCGGCAAAAAGGATCGCAAACCACTTTGTTGCCGAAGTTAATAAATTTGAAGCTCCCGTTGATCCAAAAAACGAACTCGAGCTTGATCCACCAGAAAACACACCCATCGCTCCACCCTTAGGGTCTTGAAGCAAAACAAAGAGCATCAAGCCAATGCCAATAAGAAGATGAACTATAGTTAGAAATGTTAGCATAAGGGCTCCTTCCACAAGGCCAAGAGTATGAAGAGATAAAAGATATTAGGGGTTTAGTCTATGAGTTTTTGCTGCGCTTGATCGGAATAGGGGCCCCTGCCTCGGCCGAGCGGCTGAGCCAGAAGCCTTGAGATTCTTTATGGATTTCTGAGCCCAGCACGAGCGAGGTGGCATGAGAGACGATCTCGACAAAGCGAATTTCGTTATCTGAAATGGTTTCTTTTTGCGGGGGCATTCTTAGGCTCACCACTCCAAAGGGGTGACCATAACGACTTAAGGGGCAAACCACCATAGAGTTGAAGCTGATATCTTTGACAAAATCGCGAACGTGTCTGAGTTCAGCGCTTTCGCCTAGGTTCTCGATCGCAATCAGACCTTGAGTGTTATAGACGTGCAAAATTTCAGGGTATTTGTAGAGATCCAGCTGAATACCGCTGGCGCCGCGGTCGTCGTTGCTGGTGACCACGTAACCGACTTTTTGATCGACGACGTTGACGATGTTGCAGCGAACCCCGTCGGTTTTCATGCTGAGCATCCGAGTTAAATTGAATAAAATATCTCCGAGTGGTGAGGGCCTCAGAGACTGCCTGAGCACCAAATCTGTAAGGTGCAAAATGAAGCTGGACTCTTCGACTTTGCCGAATTCTTTGGCCGACATCTCGTGCAAGTGACGATAGCTTCGCGAGTGAAAAACCAGTCTCTTGAGAACGTCTTCATGACGAAATGGTTTGACCAAATAATCTTTGGCACCCTTTTCGAATGAGTGCCGAACGTTGGATTCTTTGTTGTGTCCCGAAAGAACAATCACATGCACAAAGTGGTGGCGAAGGGATTTTTCTTCTTTGATGTAATCGATCAGAGACAAGGCGTTGCCATCGGGCAGCATAAGATCGGCGAGCACAAAGCGGGGCTTCCACTCTTTGATCGCGGCTTTAGCTTCGCGGCCATTGTTCACGACCTTGGCTTCGAAGCCATGATCTGAAATGTAATCGCCTAGCCGGCGTGAAAGCTGGTTGTCATCGTCTGCAATGAGAATTCGGATTTTGTCGGCATTGTTCACTTCTGGCTTATCGGTTGGGCTTTGGCCCTGGTTTAGCGGAATATTTGACGCATCGCGACTCAAGAGGCGTTGCCAGCGCTCACTCTTGTTGAGAAAACCTAAGGCTATGCGATTTATTGCCTTTGAGGGCCTCGACGGGGCTGGAAAGTCCACTCTAATTGCGGCACTCAAATCAAATTTGGAGTCCCAGGGGCTAGGTGTTTATGTCAGCCGAGAACCAGGTGGTTCGCCACTAGGAGCCGAGATTCGCCATTGGCTCATTCACAAAGATCAAAATCACCCAAGACCCAAAGCTGAAGCCTTACTGTATCAGGCCGACCGTGCTCAACACGTAGAGGTGGTGATTCGCCCAGAGCTTGCAAAAGGCAACTGGGTTTTGAGCGACCGCTATGCGGCTAGCTCGATTGCATTTCAAGCCGGTGGCCGCGCCATTTCTATCGATGAAATCAAATGGCTCAATGAGTTTTCAACTGGTGGGTTAAAGCCCGATCTTTATGTTTTGCTCGACCTTTCTATCGAAGAGAGCGAGCGACGAATGAAAGCTCGGCCCGGCGAACTGGATCGCTTTGAAAGTGAGAACAAAGACTTTCACAATCGGGTTCGTCAGTCTTATTTGGAATTGGCGAAAGCGGATCCAAATCGCTGGATAGTTTTGGATGCGAGTCTGAGCCCCGAAAAATTGCAGCAGACTCTTTTTGAAAAACTGCGGGAGCTTAGATGGTGGAGTTAAACCCGAGGCTTTTAGATACTCTCAAAAGGGGAAGTCCACCTCAGGCCCTCTTGCTCGTCTCTGCCAATCGCGAGTCGGCTGAGGCGCAAGCGCTCAGCTGGGTGCAGGCCCGCTTGTGTCCAAATTTTAATAAGAGTGGTCACGGGGCTTGTGGCACTTGCGGCTCGTGCCTTCGCATTGCCAAGAAGCAGAGCGAGAGTCTGCTCTGGGTCGCCTCTGAGAATGACAAAATCAGCTTAGACGATGCGCAAGGTGCAGCCAGATTTTTGCAGCTTCGCCAGTTGGGAGCCGCCCGCGTGGTCGTTGTTCCAGCGGTGGCCGGCTTAAGTCCTCAGGCCACCAACTCGCTACTCAAGGTGGTCGAAGAACCGCCAGAGAATTCTCATTTCATATTTTTAGCTGAAGACACAAGTCAGTTGCTTCCTACTTTGCGCTCGAGAGTTCAGGTGTTTAGGCTGCCGAGCGAGCGCGCGAGTGCCCCCGAACCCGAGAAGTTAAATGAAGTCGTCAGTTGGCTGGACGTTGCGCGCAGCGAGTATGCCGTGGATTCTTGGCGCGATCTAGCTGGCGATCGAGACTCGGCTGTGAATTGCTTTTTGGCGATCTCGCGAGTGCTGCGCGATTGGGCCGTGCTGGGTTCGAGTGAACTTTTGCATGAAGAATTTAAATCGGTGCTGATCAGGTGGCCCGACGTGCCGCTTTACTCCCGTATTGAAATGTGGCGTGAGTCAGAGCGGGCTATACGTGATATAAAAAGCTACGTCGATCGATCACTTGTCTTTGAAGACTTCAGCCTGCGCTGGCATTCACTGTTCGCGAAGGGAAACTAGGTGAGCTGGATAGACGTGCACACTCATTTAGAAAGACTCGAACTTTCACCAGACGAGTCACTTGAAGAGGCTCTGGCCGCCGACGTCAGTCAGGTGATTACAATTGGCACCGGGCCTGAAGATTGGCCGACGGTTTTGGATTTGGCCGCACGTAAGTTTCCAGTGGTGGGCTGCACACTTGGCGTTCACCCCCATGATGCTGAACTTTTTGATTTAGAGGCCGAAGCGTTCATCGAAAAAAATGTCGGGCAGGCTCATGTGGTGGCGGTTGGTGAAATCGGCTTGGACTACTACTATGACAATGCGCCCAGAAAGCTGCAGCGGCAGGTTTTTGAGCGGCAAATGGAGCTTGCGGCTCGGGCTAAGTTGCCAGTTGAAATTCACACCCGGGATGCAGAGCCCGATACGGCAGAAGTGCTCAAGGCTTTTAAGGGCCGTGTGGGGGGAATTCTTCACTGTTTCACCAGCAGTTGGGATTTGGCAAAAGTGGCTTTGGATTGTGGGTTTGAAATTTCTATCAGCGGCGTTGTGACATTTAAGAACGCCGGTGATTTGCGCGAAGTGGTTCGCCAATTGCCACTAGATCGGCTCACGGTCGAAACCGATGCGCCGTTCTTGGCGCCGGTACCCCATCGGGGCAAGAAAAATCGGCCCGCCTGGGTGGTTCATGTGGCGCAAACTGTGGCCGATAATAAAGGGATCGAACTGCCCGAATTGCAATCGCAGGTTGAGGCCAATGTCAGGCGAATCTTTGCCAAGTTGCCCCCAATCAATTCTTGCGCCAACCGGGGTTAGGCTCTAAGTTAGCAGCGAAATCAACAAGGAGTGAATGATCGTGGCAGCAAACTCATCTCGCGTGCGCGTGGGTATCAATGGTTTTGGACGAATTGGTCGATTGGTCTTTCGAGCCGGATTTGACAAGGTTGATATAGTTGGCGTCAATAATTTGGGCGACGTAAAAAGCGCCGCACATTTGCTCAAGTACGATAGCACGCACGGTCGCTACCCTGGTGAAGTCAGTCACGATGAAAAGTATCTGATCGTAGATGGCAAAAAAATCCCCATGTCGGCCTATAAAAATCCAGCCGAGATTCCCTGGGCCGAGTGGGAGGCCGACATTATTCTTGAGTGCACGGGCGCCTTCAAAGTGAAAGAGGATTTCACCAAGCACCTTCAAGGGGGAGCTAAGCGCGTTTTGGTTTCGGCTCCGGCAGATGGCGCCGATATCACCGTGGTTTACGGTATTAACCACGAAAGTTATGACCCAGAAAAACATCAAGTGATCAGCAACGCTTCTTGCACGACCAATTGCTTGGCACCGCTCGCCAAAGTGCTGCATGAGTCATTTGGAATCGAAAAAGGTCTTATGACCACGGTTCACTCTTACACCAACGATCAACAGGTGCTCGACGCTGTTCACAAAGATCTTCGGCGCGCTCGGGCTGCCGCTTTGTCAATGATCCCCACCACCACGGGGGCTGCCAAAGCTGTCGGCTTGGTGCTACCTGAACTCAAGGGCAAAATTGACGGAGTGTCGGTGCGAGTTCCAACTCCGAACGTTTCGCTCGTCGATTTAACGATACAATCTAAAACCAAAGTGACCGTTGAAGCGGTCAATGAAGCTTTGATCTCGGCTTCGAAAAATCAACTCAAAGGAATTTTGGGTGTCGAGAGTGATCCACTTGTGAGTGTCGATTACAATGGCAATCCACTGAGTTCTATTGTTGATTTGAGCAACACCATGGTGATGGGCGACAATCTTGTGAAGGTGTTTTCTTGGTACGACAATGAAATGGGCTTCTCTAATCGCATGATCGATGTGGCGCGCCACATGGTCAGCCGGGGAATTTAGACACTATGGCATCACGGACGCTCGAAGGTATAAAATCGATCGAAGATTTCGAACTCGAAGACAAACGAGTGTTCATGCGTCTCGATTTGAATGTTCCGCTCTCAGATTCGGGAAAGATCACGGACATGACCCGAATTCATGCGGCCCTACCGACGATTCGCTATGCCATCGACAAAGGTGCTAAATTGATTTTGGCGTCTCACTTAGGGCGTCCTAAGGGGCAACCTTCTGATCATGAGAAGTTCACGCTTGAACCCGTGGCGCACGCCTTGATCGAAGAGCTCGGCAAAGAGGTCATCTTGGTTGAAGAGCCAGCTGGTGAAGTGAGTAAAGCTCTTTTGTCGGGCCTTAAGCCCAGCCAGATCCTCTTGCTCGAAAACCTGCGTTTTGACGTTGGCGAAGAAAAAAATTCGAGAGACTTTGCGCAGAAACTTGCGAACTTTTCGGATATCTACATCAACGACGCGTTTGGCGCTTCTCATAGGGCCCACGCCAGTATTGTGGCATTGCCCTCTTTGATGGAGAAAAAGGGTGTAGGTTTTTTAGTAAAAAGTGAAATTGAAATGCTAGATCGAGTGCGCTTGAACCCCGATCATCCCTTTGTGACGATTTTGGGCGGCGCAAAAGTCAGCGACAAGATCGATGTGATCGAAGTTTTGATAGAAAAAGTGGACGCCCTGATAGTTGGGGGCGCAATGGCCTATACCTTTTTAGCGGCCAAATCGATTGGGGTAGGAGCTTCGCGAGTTGAAAAAGACCGAGTGAAGTTTGCCAAAGAACTGATTCAACGAGCTGAAGGGCGAGGTAAGAAAATACTTTTGCCTGTTGATCACCGAGTGGTGATGAATTTTTCTGACCCTTCGGGAATGCGAGTGACGAAAGGTCCTTCGATCGATGAGGGTTGGATGGGCATCGACATCGGGCCAGAAACCGAGAAGCTCTACGCCGCAGAAATTTTGAAAGCGAAAACGATTTTTTGGAATGGGCCTATGGGCGTCTTTGAAACCCCAGAGTTCTCGAGCGGCACTTTTGCCGTGGCCAAAGCGATCACTGAGTCTGAAGCCTTAAGCGTCGTTGGGGGCGGAGACTCGGCGTCAGCTGCACACGCGTCAGGGCTCGCCGATCAATTCACCCATATTTCGACGGGCGGAGGCGCAAGCCTTGAATTCTTGCGCGGTGATAAGCTTCCTGGAATTGAAATTTTGCGTCCCCCTAAACAATCTGAGTTGGTGGAACACTAGATGATAAAATTTCGCTGCGCTGGAAACTGGAAGCTCAACAAGAGCATTGCCGAAACTCGAAACTTTGCCAAAATATTATTGGCGAAAATCGAAATATCGCAGCAAAGCCACTTCACCATTTATCCTCCAGCTCTTGTGGCGGGTGAATTGGCCACTGAACTTGCGAAATCAGACGTCATTTGGGGCGGGCAAAACTGCTACAGTCAGCCTAGCGGCGCCTTTACTGGTGAAAACTCAGCGCAGACCCTCAAAGAGATGGGCGCGAGTTCTTGCTTGATCGGGCATAGCGAACGACGTGCGATTTTTGGTGAAGCGGATTCGCTTCTGGCCGACAAGGTCAAACTGGTTCAGGCGTTGGATCTTGAAGCGGTGCTTTGCATTGGCGAAACATTAGAGCAACGCCGCGCAGGTAAAGTGAAGTCGGTGATCGAGTCTCAGCTTGAGCTTGGTCTTGCCGGTGTTGATTGGTCAAAGTCATTCGTTGTGGCCTATGAGCCCGTGTGGGCCATCGGAACCGGTGAAGTCGCGACTCCTCAACAGGTCGAAGAGGCTCACGCCTTTATACGAGAATTTCTAAAACACATTTCGCCTAAAGGTGAAACGACACCCATTTGGTATGGCGGCAGCGTTAAACCGGGTAATGCCAAAGAGCTTTCTCAAATTAAAAACGTAAATGGATTTTTAATTGGCGGGGCCTCACTAAAGGTTGACGACTTTGTTGGAATATACCAAGCGACACTTTAAAGAGCGTTGATCGAAATGCTGGCTGACTGGGCCACGTTTGAATAGTCTGATGCGTGATCGTACGAGGCCGCCAATACAACAAATCCGAGCCGAAATTCGAGTCCCATTGTGAAGTGGAATCGAGATTCTCCAGCGGTCACTCGCTTGGGTTCTTGATAACCACCGCCGCGCCATAAAAGTTCAAGATTTTTTTCTTTCAAAACAGGCCACTCAAACCCGCCGTGAACCAGCACTTGCTGCTTATTGATGATTTCGCCTTCGTTGTTTGCGAATCGACCTACGGCAACGGCATTTGAAACGGGGCTATAGACATCAACATCACCTGTCCACAAGACCTTTCTTTTGCCTAAAAGTGAAAGTCCAAAGCTGAGTTTTTGGGGAATGACCAAATCTCTAAACCACGTCGTTGTGCTGAGCTCAGCTTGCGAATTCAAACTCTCGTCGATAACGTGTTTGCGCTCAGGGGTGTAAGAGATCCCCGCGCTCAATTTTCGGTCATAGTGAAGTAGCATGCCTATGATCGGATAAACAGACTCACTTTTGTCTTCGACATCAATGCCGCTCGATAGGTCGGTGTAGCGCACTCGGGCCTTTTCTTGAACACCGGTAACGCCAACCGCGAAATATTTTTTTATTCCCAGCGAAACTGAGGCAGCAAAGTTTTCTATGCCGATTTCACTCTTTGATTCGGCATTGCCGCCAAAATCGTCAGACACCTCAAATGGTTTTCGGTAACCTACACCTAGACCAAATGATCCGACTCTTGCGGCGGCCGAGATAAAAGTCGAGGTGAACGGCAGGCCGTCTTTGACTTCATCATTGTCGCTATCGTACTCACGGTTTACGACTCGGTTTGTGGTGCCTTCTAGGTCGACCCAATAGCGAGAGATCGATAGTCCCGCCGGATTGACGAAAACTGCTGAGGCATCATCGGCGAGTCCAGTAAAGGCGCCGCCCATGCCTAAGACTCGGGTCGAACCCACAGGAGTCAAACTGTAGGTGCCCCAGGCCGTTTCGGAGCCATGAGCCCATTGGCTAGTGAACGTCCAAATCGTGAGTGCAATCATAGACGAGAGCAAGATCAACCTCAGATAATACTTAGAATGCGCGTGATCAGTTTGCTTTTAGTTTTACTCATTGCATTCCCAGCGTCAGCTATAAAACCACGTTTGAGCGTCGAACCGTACTTGGGTTATAGCCAATTCAACTTTGAGTCTGAGGGTGTTGGGGATTCAAAATTTGGTGCCGTGCTTGGTGGTAGGGGCGGAGTCGAGTTTGGTGGGTCGATGTTTTTCGCCGTGGATTACCATGAAGGTGGCCCCTACATATTAGAAAATAACATCGATAACGAGTATTTAAATCGAATGTGGGGAGCTGGACTGGGGCTGCGATCGCAAAAATTCTTGTTTTGGGCGGGTTATTATTTTGATGTGATTTTAGATGATCTCAATCGCAACTACGTTTATGACGGTACAGCTTACAAAGCCTCAGTTGGCTACCTCTACAAAAAGAAAATTTCATTTAATATTGAGTATTGCATCGAGCAGTTTCATTCGGTCCGCAATTCGCCTGACACGAGTTTCTCGTTGGACGTATCGGTATTTTTTGTGTCGATTAGCGCGCCGATTTACTTGTTAAAATAAGGCGATAAACTGAGTTAGTTGCTAATCGAACACTTCAGCTGCTTTTTATGACAAAGCGCCAAATAGGTTTGAGAAGAAATAGAAAAGATGCTGTCACTTTGTTGACTGGCCACCTCAGCTTGCGCCGAGCCCGCCACAGTTACGTCTGCATTAGCTGCCGAAGCTGCGCTGCGGGTCGCATCTGATTCATCTGAAACTTCAGGAGTGTAATTGTAGCTGCCTCCGCCGGCTCCGCCGCCGGCCGTCTGCATAGACAGAGAATCTCCTGAGCTTTTGCCCTCGCTCACGGCTGACTGTCCAATTGCAGTGGTTGATCCATTGCTACCTGAAGGCAAAACAGCGTTTGTGCCAGATCCCGAAGAGCCGGGAGTTGAAGCTTGAAGCCGATCTTTTGGAGCGGTGTCGTTAGACCCGAGAGTGTCGTTGGTAGCATCGACCGAAATGGCCGGCGTGGCGTCGGCGTCTGCCGTTAAATTTGGATCCAAAAACATCGGGTCAGATGGGCAATTGGCTCTAGCTTTTTCAAGTTGTTCAGAGGAGTTTTCAGCGCGGCAGCTTTCAGGTGAAAACACACAAGTGAACGTCGAGTTCACCGTCAAATTTTGGCAGCTTGGGCATTCGCTGCGCCCCGAGACTTGGCAAAAGCGATGGGCGTTGGCGAGCTTACAGTATTTTGAGCCCATACCTTCACCCGTTTTGTCGACCACATAGCTTGATTTAGATTGAAGCTTGTCAACTGGCGGTTTTGGCTCTTGATCAGCAGGAGCTAGGCTACAGAATCTGTCTGAAAAATCGTTGCACGTTGCCGAGCTCATCTCAGCTGGGCATTTATTGACAAAGTGATTGTTGCAATCGGAGTAGCGAGTGCCGTCTTTTGAATCGCAGTTGAGTTTTTCATCTTCGGCCTGTGTCTTTGGTTCCTCTTCACCTGGTGGTGGGGGTGACATTGGCGGAATCTGCGGCGGGCTGCCTTGGTTACTTGCATCTTGAGTTTTGTCATTGGCTTGTTGATCGTTCTTCAAATTGTTCTGCGCCTGCTTGAGTCTTGCAATCTCGCCGTCGATGGGCGCTTCGCACTTAGATGCCTGCGTATTCGGAATTGTGCCTTTGTCAGTGCATGCCGGCTCGAGATAAGCCTTGTTTACGGGGTCTTGGGTGAACTCCAGACATTTATTTGTTGCCTGCTCCTTTTGATTTTTACATTCATTCTGACATTTGGACTTCGCGCTGTGGCAGGTGCCTTCGGCAGTTGCGAGCCTCCCCAATTGGCCTTGAATTCCTGAAGTAAACAGCGGAGTATTCGGTTGAATTGCCCTTGTGGCCATTCCGCCAAGTGCGCTGGACTGAGCGGCGTCACCGGCCTGAGCCGCAGTTACCGCCGCTTTACACTCTTTGTCTGAAGCTTCGGATTTCGATCGGCATTGATTTTCCCATTGAGCCGAATTTGAGGTGGCGGAATAAGTTGTGACTACCAGAATGATTGATCTAATAGCCAAAGCCGACAAATTAAGATTTCTAAATAGATGTATAGACGAGTTAGATTTCCACATACCAAATACTTATCGTCGCAAAAGTGATGCCGCTCAACTCTAGTACGAACGTATAGACCTTCGCCTACCGCCAATGCTTTTGACACACAGGCATCACAGTAGACAGTTCGAAAATGCGTACTGTCTCATAATGACTGTCTCAGAATAAACCACTGATAATTCGTCGAAAATTTTATCAAAATGTCTCAACTTTGATCTGGGTGTGCCGATCAGATACACGGGTTGCCTCGAAGTGGGTGTATGTAATGACAGATTGGGGAAAAATGATCTTAAAGTTAGGAACGCTGAGTGCGCTGTTGTTTAGCTCAGCTGTCATTTGGGCTCAAGCGGCTATCCCGACAAAACTCTCGCCTGAGCATATCTATGCCAAATGTTTTGCAAGGATTTCTGATTTCCCTGTTAATCCAAATTCACAAGAATACAAATCTGTTGCGGCCAAAACATTAGACCCCATTACGGCGTGTATGAGGGTTTTGGATCGAGCTCTGTTAGTAAATCAAAGTGGACGCCTTGTTCTTTCTAACCAAAACGATGCGATCGCTCGCTCTGTGCTAAGGAACTTTCATCAATTTCACACAAGCTGGATGTCCACACCTTATCGCAGTGACCTAACTTCAGCTCTGACTTACAGTGGTTTAGACAATTCTGAACAGGCTTTGTTTGTAACCCGAGCACTATTTGGCCGTCAGCACTATCGAACGGTCGTGACAGGGTCCGGAGCCATTCGAAGTTATCGGCTGTTCGCATCGCCGCC
>JBGSQJ010000133.1:0-8160 GCA_041738165.1 Bdellovibrionales bacterium | reverse complement strand
GCTCGCAGTTGGCGTCTAAAGAATTTGTCACGACCAATATTGCACTCGTGAGGGTGGTAGATGGAATGATCATCTACCCAATCGAATTGACTATGCGTGATCTGCGTCTTATGAGGGTGCGCGCCAATTTTATGGTTCAGCTTGAGACTGTGGATGAAAGGCTGATTCAGGCCTATCATGTTTTTAAAAGAAATGCGGTCGATGCCTCAGAGCTTGAAAAGCGCCTTAAGGAGTTTCAAGAGGGTTTGGGCAGCGAAAATCTCGATGTCGTAAAAGATGGATTAGGGGCAGATTTGATTCCGGCGCTCGAAAAGATCGCGAAAACCCGAGAGGCGGTTGCGCTTCGACAAGACCGTTTGAATGCCGTAGCTGAAATGAACAACAGAGTGAATGAAGTGCAAGATCTCGTCAAAAACCAAATTGGGTCGCTCAAGCGCGTACTCGAGGGCGGTGGGCAAATTGGTGAAGTGGTCAAGCCGTCAGGGACATCGGGGGCACCTTATTACCTATCGAGCGATTCTCTTATCAATGACAACTTTGAAATCAATCCAGTACTTCTCGATGAGCTCAAGACTGTGCTTGGGGTCAACGACTTTAGCGAAGTGAGCTTGCCAAAAAAGAACGAGATTGATTTGAACATCTTCATTGAGAAAAATTCTGGGTTAGAAAAGCGCTCCTTCGTGGGTCCGGTTATCTTTTTGTCTAACGCCTACAAAGACTCGGTGCGTGCCACCGACAATTTGGATGAGGCGTGTTTTGACCCAAGGGACAAGGCTCAGAAAGTCTTAAGAGACATTGAAGAAGTCTCAATGAATGCTTATGAAGATTCTGAGGCTTTAAAAAAGCTCGATGGTGAGCTCTATAGGCCCAATGAGGCGTTTGATTACGAGCGATTTTTTAGAAAGAGCGGAAACCATCAGAATAACAACTACGAATTTAACCCCTTCTTTGGCTCTCTTTCTCACCTATGCGGTAAAAACGTCGATGATCTGATTGAAGTCGAAAAAAAGCTCAATATTCATCTTCAAAATGTGATGCGAGCCACTTCGCTTAAGTACAATTTTTTGACCAGCTTCCCATTTGAGATGGATTACATTTCGCTCTCGGGTGAGCGGCTTTTGAAGGTGAAATCTGATTGCAAGTCAGACATTCAAGACTGTCTGATTCCGACAGATGAACGAACGATTGATGTTAAAGAACTTGCTGGGCCGTTGAATCGCGAGTCGTGGCGAATGCGAAATTTCAACAACACATTAAAGTGGGAGAATGTTAAAAAATACTTTGCCAATCAGCCTTACAAAGTCAGTCGCGAAACGGATTGGACCCAAGCCGAGTATCCGGAGTTATTTTTTAAACGTAATTCAGAAAATCGCGTCGCGCTTTGCAACCTTATGGTCAATCGGGTGATTGACGAGCTGAGAGGGCGAGGCCTAGTCAATGTGCCTCATGACGGTTACATGCGAGAAGCGCTCGGTATGAGCTGTGTGGGAACTGGTGGACTTGTTCACGACGTGAAGCTTCATATTGAACGAACGGGTGATTACACCTTTTTGGGAGGTTTGAATCTTAACTTCAATGTTGGAGAAAGCTTTTCGTTTAGCCAAAGCACGTCATGGTCTGGAAGTTTCGAGTTGACGGATTTGCTTGGCGCCTCTGGTGTTGCGGCGGGGGCATCGCGATTGGCCAAGCCGCTGAGCCTCAAGATGGGTTCAAGTGAGTCGTCAAGCAATGGAACGAGTGTGCAAGAGTCGACCTACCTCGTTTCTCAGATTGCCAAATTTGGACTCGACGTTTTGTCATATGAGTACTGCAGCATTGTTAGACTTTCTGATACGGCCGTAAATGAATCCTTGAAGCGTTTGTCTGTGGTCAAGGTTGATGCGGCGAACGCAGATGTTTGGAAGGCTCTTACGCGCGGGCTTATGGTTTGCCAGGGCGATTCTAGACGGCGAAACAAACCTCGCTACATCGAAGAGATGTACTTTTACTTCACTCAGCATTTCACCGAAGGGGATATGCTCGATCAAGCGGACCTATACAATCACCCTTGGCTGTTGTCGCTTAGAGGAATGCGAGATTTTTCGATTTTCGTCAGCCGTATTCGGGCGCAAGAGTTGGTCGGCCTGGGATCCTATTTAAAGGGTGTTATTGGCGCAAAGCCGCCTCGTGCGACGGCTTGGGCACTCGATCATATGTATGATCTGTATCGTAACGTCTTGCCGTCATTCCCTGGGTTTTACACCTTGCCTGAAGAAGGAGAAGACATACGAGCCTTTTTGCTTCAGCAGAACCGTGAAGAAGAGAAGGACTTTTCAAAGGTGGACCTGGATCCACTTGGTGAAATCAAGCGAAGCACGGAGAGCCGCTGATTGCACGAGCGATCTTTTGGCTAGCTCCTAGGCGAGAGTCAAACGCTTGGCGAATCGCCCGGCTGTGCAACTCAAGCTCTTTTGGGTGGTCGAGCCAGTAGCGAATTTCAATGTCGAGCTGAGAGATGCTGCGAACTACTTTGAGGGCAGGGCGCTCGTCAATCACTACATCTTGAAATTCAAGGGCCTCACGATTGTTCTTATGATAGGGGCCTACAAAAGTAATGAGGCCTGCGCCTAAAGCCTCCATCACTGAGTGAACAGACCCCTTAAACGAGCCTCCAACAAAGGCCAGCTGCCCCCAGCCGTAAATTTCGGCCAGGTTACCGGTGTGATCTATCACCAAAACTTGGCTATGAATGCGCTCTGAGCTCTCGCTCCACAACTGGTGGCTAAGGTGGTTGGCGTCACACCATTCAGTGATCTGTTTTATTCGAGCTTGGTTCGGTTCGTGGGGCACGATCACGAGCCTCGCTCGATCGAGCCGCAAAGTATTGACCAATGCAGGAATGACCACAGTTTCGTCTTCGGGCCAAGTGGATCCGGCAATAAACAACGGCCTATCGCAGAGTGGCCGAATCAGTTTTGGAGGCTCTTGCAGGCGATGGTGAACCTGATCGTACCTTGGGTCTCCCATAGTCTGAACTAGGCTCGGCTTCACTAGGCTTTCAGCTGCGATTTTGTCGGCATCACTCACGCAGTAGATTTTATCTACTAGGCTTAGTCGCCATTTCGCAAAATATCGTAGTACTGGGCTAGTGACCTCTTTTTGCGTGTAGGCAAAAACAATAGTTTCAATATTGCGGCTTCGGCATTGGCTCAGCATTTCGGGCCAAAAATCAGTTCGCGCGATCAAAAGCACGCGAGGGTTCACCTTCTCTAAAAATGTCTGGCAAGGGCCTGGCAGGTCGAGCGGCAAAGGCCCGCACCAATCCACGCCAGAAAACTTCATAATATTTTGTGTGTATGTCGGGGAGAAGTAGGTGACTGCAATTGGAATGTCTGGGAACTTCGCTTTCAGTTCGCGAATCAAGGATTTGGCATATTCAAACTCGCCTGAGGCGGCGTGAAACCAAATGGGCTGAGTTGAAAAGTTTGGCCAGACTCGCGGTTTGAGCCTTTGATTCATTCCTAATCTGATTTTGTGATGAAAAAGAGCTAAAAAAGGCAACAGGGTGACGGACACTGGGGCGACGATAAATTTATAAAGCAGAGTCAGCATGGCTCGCTTTGCTCGCAATCTGATTTACAATGCTCATCGAGACTCTCAGTCTCTATGGTGATGTGACAATCGCCAAGCAAATGACTAAGAGACCGAATATCGTCTTTCGTGGTTTCGATCTTTGATAGGTCAATGAGTACAGCGTGCAAAGAAAGCACGTGCCTGACTCCATCGAGACTCCAAAAATGAACATCATGAACCTCTTCAATATTGTTCATGGCCTCAACTTGGTCTCTGAATAATTTTAAACCCTCTGGATTCGGATTGGCCTGCAAAAAAAGATTTACGGTCTTCACAAGTCCTCGAAACACATTGATAAGCACAAATGCCGATATTCCCATGGCCAATAAGGGGTCCATCCATTTCCAATTGAAAACCCAAATGAAGCCGCTCCCGATGAGTACAGCGACCCAGCCCAGCACATCTTCGATCAAGTGCCATTTGAGCATCTGTTCATTTTGTGTGTGGCCTCGGCTCAGCTTCCATGCTGAAAACCCATTGACGGCGATTCCAACAACCGCAAGCGCAGCCATGCCGGGTCCAAAAGGTTCGCGAGGTTCAAAGAATCTTTGATAGCCTTCGATCAGAATGTAGATCGCGCCAACTGAGATCACTACGCCCGAAAGAACTGCCGACAAAAGTGAGAGCCTTCTAAGTCCGTAACTGTAGTTTTCGCTGGGGCCGCGCTTTGAAATTCGCTGCAGGATGTAGCCAAGGCCAAGACTTAAGGCATCGCCAAAGTCATGAAGCGCATCAGACACAATGGCGAGGCTTTGCGTCCACATTCCGCCAATAAGCTCAATCACAGCGAAAATCAGGTTGAGCCAAAACGCGATGCCAATATTTCGGTCGCTCCCGTCGGGAGTCGAATGATGGTGATGGTGATGTGGGTGATGATGGGAGCCGTGCGCCATTTGAGCTCGATTATGATGGCCCTAAGTGCAGTTCGTCAACTTGCGAGGTAGGGTGGGGCTATGAATTGTCCGATTTGCCGTGAGATTTCAATTTCGGAATTTGTCGATGGTGTGGAGTATGGTTTTTGTGGTCAGTGTGAGCATTGGTGGCTCCTGCCTGAGTTCAGGCTATCGCCTGAACAGGAGCGATCAAGGTATCTGCTTCATGAATACATTGATTCAGATGAAGGGTATCGTAAGTTCGTAACTCCTCTCATGCAGTGGGTCGATAGGCACATTGAAAAAGGTGAGCTGGGCTTAGACTATGGCTGCGGCCGCGTACCGGTGTTGAAGAATTGGTTGAGTGAAATGGGGTATGAGATGCGCGCCTACGACCCATTTTTTGCAAAGGATTCTTCGTGCCTGGCGCTTAAGTATAGGTTCATCGTGTGCTGCGAAGTTGTTGAACACGCCTATGACCCGCTACTTTTGTTTAAAGAGCTGCATTCACATTTGATTCCTGGTGGAAGCTTGGTTGTTCAAACTCACTTTTGGAACAACGCGATCGACTTTTCGAGCTGGTACTACAGGCGAGATCCCACCCATGTTTCATTTTATAGTCAAACTGCGATGAACAAAATTGCGGAACTTGCCGGATTTACGACGTTCAAGCAATACACCGAGCGTTTTGGTGTACTTAGTAAGTCCGTCTCAAAATAAGACGTCAAACTTATAGTGGATCAGCCGATATATAGACGTCTGGTTACATCCTATTCGTCTGCGCACGGAATGGCCATTGCAATTGTTTAGGCCAAGGTCATTTTAAATGGAGGCTACATGTTCAGGTCTAAATCTCTCTATTTGGCGCTCTCGGTGAGTCTCTTACTCGGGTTCTTTAACAACTGTGCGCAGGATATGCAGCTGCCAGATCAAACTGTGTCGAGTAAAGTTCAGTCCTCTTTAGATGATTCAAAAAACTCGCAAGTTCAATCTTCAGACCAAGATGACGAAGAGGTAGTGGATTCAGACCCAGATCCGGCGACTACGAATTTTCCAGAACTCACTTCAGATAAATACGAAATCAAAACGAACGAAACGGCGCAGCTTAGTGTGAATGGCGGATTTGCTCCGTTTACCTACGAAATCACTCCCTCAAACACAGGCACTATTGACGAGGCCACTTTGGTGTTTACGGCAAAGACGGTCGTTGGTGCTTCTGGTATCAAGGTCACTGACAAGTACGGTAGAACCTCTTTGATCTCGATCAATATTGTCTACGTTCCAAAAGACTGTACAGACCCTTGGGGTGGAACAGTGAAGCATGGCGCATCGATCACGGCGTACAACAAATTTTCGTATGGTCCGCAAGATTATCAGTGCAACAGTCAAAAACGAACCTGTAACGACGGTAAGCTTTCGGGTAGCTATGGTCTAAAGAGCTGTTCAACTGGTACTGGCTACAATGGTGGCAACCCTCAGGGAGGTGGACCAGACACCTATGCTCCAGACACATATAGTGGTTCCAATGGTACAGGGGGGCCAACGCCTGGGAATGGACCTGGGTACGGGAGCAGTTGGTAATTATCATCCCAGCCGCGCTAAAATAAGCGCGGCTTGTTTTTCGTCGATCAAGACAAATTGATTTAATTCCTCTTCAAAAGAATAGACGCTGGCGGTTTTGAGTTCGAACCACCAGCCATGTAATCCGAGCTTCTTTTGGCGAATTTTTTCGTCCACCATTGGATAAGATTTTAGGTGTTCAAGTTGCTGAAGCACATTAAGCTGCGAGAGTCGATTTTCGGGGCTCATCTCCACACCTGCACCAAGCGGTTGACCCATATGCGCCAAAGAGGGCTCGGCGTGCCTGAGCCAGGCCTTCAAATTGGGTGACGCGACTGAATCGCGGCCTCGCATCAGCGCTTGCATAGCTCCGCACTCCGAATGACCGCATACGATAATGTCTTTGACTCCCAATTGAGAAATCGCAAATTCAATGGCGGCAGCCTCAGATTCATCGGCACTCGAGTGCCCATCGGCCCCGCAGCAAGGTATGAGATTGCCCACATTTCGCACCACAAACAAATCGCCCGGATCGCTAGATGCAAACAAATTGGGCACCACCCTTGAGTCGGAGCACGCTATAAACAGCGTATCTGGCGATTGGCCAAGAGCCAGGCGAGCAAACATATCTTTGTAGCTGGGCCAGGTTTTTTGCCTGAAATCCACAATGCCTTTAACCAATTTCTTCACTCGAAATCTCCCAATTTGACTGAATGATTCATAGTTCAATCGCCTCGAATTTGTCATCATAAATGAGGGCCAGAATTGAGGTTGACGAGCCCTATCGCCTTAAATGTTAATTGAAGAGATGAAATTGAATTCAAGTCGACTCTGGAAGGCTCTCATCTTTGCGATTTCTGCGGTGACCTCAGGTTTTTTAATTGAGCGAGTGATAGGGTATCAGGCTTGGAACCTCGTTCAGAGCGAGCATTGGGTGTCGACTAAGATGATAGGATCCTATCGAAGGTTGGGCCTGATGGGCGCCATTCAATTTGTCACACAAAGGCAGTCCTTAGCTGGCGGAAAACTCGATATGTCGGCATGGCATGGCTTCAACGAATTGAATTATACGGATCTTATTCAAATTGAAAAGTTGGCTGTCGACTTCAGTCTTGGCAATGATGCCTATCTTTGGTTCGTTTTTGGCCGACCGGGACACGAGAGAGCCGGTGTGCGAATCAGTCGAAACCCGCTATTTCCCAGCGGCGTCTATTCTATTTTAGGTGAAGGGAAGTATGACTTGATTGAGTCATTTGATATAGAGCAGGATAACGAGAAGTTTTTGGTGAAAGTTGAGAGTGATGCGAATGAGGCGAATTTTCACAAATTCATCATAAACGGATTGATCAAAGCAAAATTGAATCTAGCCCAGCCCGTGTATTTTTCAATGCGCTCTGGCGCAAACAAAGTCGTAGTTGATAGCGTTAAAATTAAAAGCAATCACGGCAATTTCAGTGATTTTTTTGAACCCTGGTTGAACATTCCGATTTGGATATCGGGCACTCTTTTCTTCTTGGCCGTGATTTTGATTCTATGGCGGTTGACATCACCGACAAATTTAGGAGTGGCAAGTGTTTTTGTGGCGGTATGGGCCGTGATATTTTTTGGTGGCTTTTGCTGGATGGACTCGAAAATCTATGCCCCACTTTACCACTACTCGGGGTTCAACCCCATGGGTGTTGTGGTCAATGCACCACTAGAGGGCATTGAAACTCAAAGAGTGAACGCGGTAATGAAGCTGTTAAGTTGGTTTGGGAATCAATCAAAAAAAAGATTGGAGTCGCTGGGTGAGGCCAGACAAAGTCTTGAAAAAGAAATGGATCGAGACCCCGTGCTTAGATGGATTTCAAATTTCCAGTTGATTCGTTCTGACGGTACGATTGCCCAATTGGGTTCGGGGCATGATTTTGGCAAACAAAAACAGCGTCCTGAATTTTTATTTATTGGAACCTCTCAGTTTTGGGGGGCGGGCGCATCTGCGGCTTATGCCACTTGGGCGTCCCGGTTTGTGACTCAAATGAACCTGAAGTATGGGTTGAAATTTTCAGGTGCGAACTTGAGTATCTGTGGCGCACGAATTCAACAGCTCAATGAGACCTTAAGAGTAAATATTGCC
>JBGSQJ010000121.1:0-1731 GCA_041738165.1 Bdellovibrionales bacterium | reverse complement strand
TTTCGGCGGGGGTTATCACCACGAGAGCGTTCTTGGCGAAATGGGCTTCGGCTTACAATTTCAGAAGAGTCTCGAGAGCCTTTCAAAAGTTTGCCTGCAAAGATTACCCTGATGTGAACGATACGGGAATGACGATCGATGAAATTTCAAATTCAGTCAAAACTTTCAACTGCACAGATTGCGATCCAAAATGCTTTTCATGTCACAAATCTATGAATCCCAGGGCCTTTCTCTTTTACTCTTTTGATCGCTCAGGCTTATTCAATCTGAGTCAAAGCAAGAGTGTGGCGATTTTAAGGGACGACGGAGCCATTTCGGCAAAATCAGATGTTCTTGTTGACGGAGTCACCCCTAAATACAAGGGCGAATCGATTCTCACTCTAAAAGAGTATGCCGGCAAGCTGGCTGAGCAACCAGAATATCGAGATTGCCTTTCTCGTCGCCTTGTCAACTTCGCACTTGGCCGCGATCCGATGGACCCACAAGAAAAACAGTTCGCCAAATTCAGCGAACGATTGGGTCAACTGGACTTTCGCATACAAGATTTTTTTAGAGAATTCTTAACAAGCGCGGAGTTTGTCGATGAATAGCTCCAAATGGCAGTTCAAATCCAACTTCAGGTTTAATTCTTTTCTCGTGGCATGGGCTGGATCCATCTTTTTGCTCTCTGCGTGCAGCTCAGAGCACCAAAGCACGGAGCTCAAATCTTCATCTAAACCCTCTGTGTTTCAAGTGCAGTCAGGCTCCCCGATTTATGCCACTCGGCCGGTCAAATCGATGGGCGCCAATATGGACATTCAGTTTATTACAGACGGCTCGATTTCGCTCAGCGGAGCTACGAACGTGTATTGGGAAAACCTACTTAACGGCAAGACCTTTTGCCGTCAACAGTCCACCCAAAACGTACTCGAAACCGTCATCAACTGCGGCTCCACTGGCGAACTTCGGATCACCCTTGTTGTGCTCCTTAAAAGTGGACAAACGAAGACATATTCGGCCACTGTCACGTTGCTCAGCGAGCCCGAGGCTCCCGATGAGCCGACCGATATTCCAGCCGATGCAAATGGAGAGGTCCTCTTCAATCAATCATGTGCTGGGTGCCACCGAGCTTCAGACAAAGCCCGCAAGACCAGCGCTCAAATTCGCGCCGCCATCAACTCGAATACGGGTAATATGGGGTTTCTATCGGGCTTGAACACTTCCGAAATTGAAGCCATCGCCAAATATCTTGCGCCTTAACTAGAACTCAAATCCGAGTCTCAAATCGATGTTCGAAAATAAGAGAGATTGTGAACCATTGAACACGTACTCACCATTGTCGACTGTGAAATCATATTGGTGGTATTGACCATACCAAAAAAGTCCAAGCTTGGCCTGCTGAAAGAGTCTGTAGCTGGCGCCGACCAAACCATCAAATGCCAGAGTGTAGTTGATCTCAGATGCATTGGCTCCAGTGATTTCAGATTTAAACGGCACTTGATAGCGCATAAACCAATAGTAAGTCCACTTTCTAAAATCAAGCTCGGTCATCAAACCGACCGATCCCGCCAGCGCCTCGGCGGTTTTCAAATTGAGTTTTACGTCGTCGGCTGCATCTGAGTTTCGCGCCAATAGATAAAACGGCATAATGTGCTGCTGAATACCAGCCCTCAAGCCATAGCCCACTCGCCCGCCAAAAATCGACCAACCCGCGGTCCTGTGCCTAATCCCCTCTAGAGTGATAATTCGCCA
>JBGSQJ010000106.1:0-5362 GCA_041738165.1 Bdellovibrionales bacterium | reverse complement strand
GCTCGGCATTGGCTGAGGTTGTTGGAGCTTCACCACTTCCGCGCACTCAGGTTGTTAAAAAGCTTTGGGCTTATATTAAGAAGAACAACCTTCAAGACAAAAAGAACCGACGCAACATCAATGCGGATTCTAAGTTAAAGGCAGTATTCGGAAAGAACACTGTTTCAATGTTTGAAATGACTAAGCTCGTTAGCAAGCACTTGCGCTAGTTTCGGGTCACAACAAACTCAAAGTTAAAACCCACGGCCAAAATCCGTGGGTTTTTCTTTTTTTCAGACTTGTCTAACAATTTAGGTCACCAGATTGCGTCTGGTCTAGGCTCGTTCATACTATTATCAAGTGATCTTAACCCTTTCGCTCTTAGGAATGGTCTTTGCTATAGGGATGGGTGTGGTTCACAAGGAAAAGGGATCTAGGCCAATTCATGGAGAGTAAGCGGCTAATGCATAAAGAGCAAAAAGCGAATGGGCGAATGTTGGGTTGGTGGTTGGCTCTAGGGCTGACCTCGTTCTGGCTTGCGTCTCCTGCCTGGTCCCTCGACCTTGACCGAGAGTTGGCACGTCGGCAAAAAGACTTAGATAGCATCCATATCACTATTCGAGGCGCCAAGGGTACTGAGGCTCAGCCTCAGCTAGATAAGGGCGCGTCTAAGGACTCGGAAATGAGCGTTGAGTTGATCGCTGCCAAGAGTTTTGCTAACAATTCTAAATGACTCCATTAAGCCAAGATGAAATTCCAAAAATGAGGGCCGCCTGCCGTCTGGCTGCCAAGACTCTTAATCATGTAGGTCGGTTTGTTCGTGAAGGTATAACGGGGCTCGAGCTTGATAGTATCATTCACGACTTCACCCTTTCGGCAGGAGCTGTGCCTGCCCCCCTCGGGTATCACGGGTTTCCTAAATCGAGCTGCGTCTCGATCAATTCGGTTATTTGTCATGGAGTCCCTGACGAGACCAAGCTCAAGTCAGGGGACCTCGTCAATATAGATGTGACCTGCATTTTAGATGGTTTTTACGGTGACACCTCAAGAACCTTTTTTGTCGGAGAGGTCAGTCAAGAGGCCAAAGACCTTGCGGACTGCGCCGAGAAGGCCATGTTCAGGGGTATTGAAGAGGTCCGGCCGTTTGCCACCACAGGGGATATCGGTTTTGCCATCAACAAAATGGTGACCAAGCGAGGCTACCATGTGGTGCGTGAAATCGGTGGTCATGGAATAGGCAAGATCTTCCATGGTGACCCCTTTGTGCCCTCCTATGGCAAAAAAGGCCGGGGCCCTAAGCTAGCTCCATGGTGCTGTGTGACGGTGGAGCCAATGATCAACCAGACTGAATCTCACATGGTCGAGTGTGACATACCGGGTTCAGAAATAAAGTACTACCTGACAGGCGATGGCACCTTGTCGGCTCAGTATGAGCACACCGTACTCGTGACCGATTCAGGGCACGAAATCCTGACCGTTGAGTAAAAAGTAGGTCCAACAGACTTTGCTTTTTGAGAATTTTTAGGTGAGACTCCAAGTCCTATCCAAAATTTAAGAGGTGATCAATGCGTGAGGTTTCAAGTATGAAAACGAGCCCTAAGAAAAGCATGCCAAAAATGAAGACTCCAGACTACCGAGTCTGCAAAGAGGCAATGGAAGATCCAAAAGTTTTTGCCAAGATGGCCGAGTGGGGGCGCGAAGAGATCCGCATAGCCGAATCCGAAATGCCCGGGTTGATGTCATTGCGTAAAGAGTTCGGTAAAGCAAAGCCGCTTAAAGACGCCAAGATTGCAGGTTGTTTGCACATGACCATTCAAACGGCGGTGCTGATTGAAACTTTAATCGACCTGGGTGCAAAAATTCGCTGGAGTTCGTGCAATATTTTTTCAACTCAAGATCATGCGGCTGTGGCTATGGCGGCAGTGGGAGTTCCTGTTTTTGCATGGAAGGGTGAAACCGAAGAAGAAGCGAACTGGTGCATTGAACAAACCATCACCGGTTGGGGGCCTGAAGGGTTCGATTTAATTTTAGATGACGGTGGCGATTTGACCAACATGATGCATGAGCCACGTTTTGCAAAATTGATGAAAAACATTGTTGGAATATCAGAAGAAACCACCACCGGTGTTCACAACCTTGAAAAGCTTCATAAACTTGGCAAACTCAAAGTTCCAGCCATCAACATCAATGATTCTGTGACCAAATCTAAATTTGATAATCTTTATGGCTGCCGCGAATCTCTTGCTGACGGGATCAAGCGCGCCACAGACACCATGATCGCAGGTAAAATCGTGGTTGTGGCTGGCTACGGCGACGTAGGTAAGGGTTGCGCTCACAGCTTGCGCAGCTATGGCGCGAGAGTGCTCGTCACCGAAATAGATCCTATCTGTGCATTGCAAGCGGCGATGGAAGGTTTTGAAGTCACAACTATGGAAGACGCAGCGCCCGAAGCCGACATCGTTGTTACGGCGACGGGATGTATGGGCATTGTGACTGAGAAACATTTTAAGAAATTCAAAAAAGGCACGATCGTTTGCAACATCGGCCATTTTGATATTGAGATTGACATGGCTTGGTTAAACAAAAACACCAAAATGCGTGAAATTAAACCACAAGTGGATATTCACACATTTAAAGACGGCCGAGAGATTATTGTTTTGGCTAAGGGCCGACTAGTGAATTTGGGATGTGCGACAGGTCACCCGTCGTTTGTGATGTCGAATTCATTCACCAACCAAGTGTTGGCCCAGATGGATTTGTGGAACTCAAACGGCAAGTATCAAGACGTCGGTGTTTAACGATTGCCTAAAGAACTAGACGAAAAAGTGGCCGCGCTTCATTTGGATAAGCTCGGAGTCAAATTGACAAAGCTTTCACCCGAGCAATCTAAATATTTGGGCTTGAATCCAAAAGGTCCATTTAAACCCGATCATTATCGCTACTAGCAGTGATTATTAGACTGGCATTGGCTTTCAGTTTGGTGTGCGGAGTGTGGCCCGAGGCCAGCTCCGCGGCGCTGAAATGTGAGCCTCTGCTTGCGAATGATGGGGGGTTCACTCCTCATTTTCAGGAGTTCTTGGATTCAAAGGGTTTTGAGAACTCTGAGGCCAAGTGGAGCTCCTTTGGCGGCAAGCCTTTGAACCGCACCAAACTTAAATCTATCCCTACGATTTTTATCCACGGGAACTCCGATTCGGCACTTGGGCATTCAAAGGGTGATGGGCAATTCGACGGCTGGAGAGAATATTTAAAGACATTTTCTAAAGCAGGCCTTGGCCCCGCTGAACTTTATGGCTTGAGCTGGGGCGACGGGGATCCAAGTCTCGCAAAGTATGAATCGCATGATTGGCAAAATGTAAGCCGAATCCGCGAATTCATTGAATCCGTACTTGAGTACACCGGGGCGAAGCAGGTCAACATCGTGGCCCACTCTATGGGCGTCACCCTGGCCCTTAAAGCGATCTTGGGCGGCAGGGTCTACGATGGTTCGGTCTTTGCGCCTCGCCGGCTTGGCGAGCCTTTAAATCGGTTTGTAAATACATTCGTTGGTATCGCGGGGGCGCTTGGGGGCCTAAGTGCGTGCGTGATATTTCCCCATATTCCGACTTGTAGTGACATTTCTGGGTTTCACCCGGATTCTTCGATCTTGAGATCGATTCGCGAGTTTGAGGAGCCTTTGGCCTCTCGAGTGATTTCGATATGGTCAGAATCTGACGAGATAATAGGCGCCAACAATCGGGGTAAAAACCCAACTTCAAGGTTACCGTTTCAGGAATCTGAGATTGTTCAGGATCTCGATCATTTTTCACTTAAGAATCAAAACGCGAAACTAATTCTAGAGCTGCTATATAGGCGCTGACAGAGAAAATAATTCATCGCATTATCATTCTTTATTGACCCCTAGGGCCCAAGTGCTTTTGATAGCACCCGAATGAAACTCAGGCGGCTTTTTGCATTTGTATTTTTGTTGCCCGTAGCCTTGGCCTTCGGTCCCGACCGCAGTGTGACGTGCACTCAAATTGGGGGCGATACACAGACTCCTTTGATTCGTTTTGATTTAGAGTGGCTGCCGCTTGAAGGTCGGCCCGAAATTGAACAAACGCAACTGGCCTTGCTCAGCGATGTATTTAGCACTTTCAACACGATCAATCAGGTCTTAGCCTCGCCTGGCACTGACACGTTCAAAGGCGAGCCGATGAGGGCATTTAACGGTCGGCCCTATTTTGTATTTGATTGGATAATGGGCGATTACGACGGCGTGCTTTGGATGCCGCGGGATTTCGCCTCTGAAAATTCTGAGCGGGATAGGTTGACGCTAGTTCTCACCGCACCTCCCGGGTCTGATCGCTCCACAGTCGATTTAGATTTAGAGTGCATCGCTCGTTAATCGCCTCGTTTTCGAAACTAGTCTTAAGATCTAAAGATCTTCACGTCTATATAGTGCCGCGCTAAGCTTTCCGATGAGGATGAGTACGTGCGTTGACACAAATCCATGTGAGGTCTTTTTATGCGTTCGTTGTTGTTGTCAGTTTTGGTGCTAGCAGGGCTCAATGCCAATGCTTGGCGAAGTTCCACAAGGTCAGTTAAGCGAACCGTTAAACCACCCCAAGCGTCTCTTTTGACCTATCAAGAGCTCTATTATCTTCGGCCTGCTGAGCGGGTGAAGTACATCAAAGAAATCCGCTTGGCGCTCGCGGAGTTCGAAAGAGCCGCAGCGAAAAGGCAATCCAAAGCCCGATTTTCGAAATCAGCGATGATGATCGATCAGCTGCGCTCGCTGCTCGCGCAAGTCTCGGTGCTAGATACCGCGAATGCCGCCGATGCAAAAGTGCAGGCCAGTTCAGAGCAACCGAGTCTGGTTTGCCCAAAGAAGGACGGCGTAGAGCAGGTCATTGTTAAAAGCGCGGGGAAATATGTTTGCGGAACAGTTGTGAAGGGCAGATCGGGCAGCTGTGGAGGAGATAATCTATTTCAAGCTTTTATTAAAGACGGCAACACGATCTGTGTTCCCAAAAAAAATCCGGTTGTGCCTGTCGCTGAGATAGCGGGAGCTCCAGTAGTTCAGTCAAAGATTGACGGCAAGCCAGACAATAAGGGCTTTAAACTTCCTCCGAAAGAAAAGGTCGAACAAAAAACTCTTGAGCAAGTTGCTGCACAGGGTGCCGTGCCTGAAAAGCGACCAGATGACGGCAAAAAGCCGGTAGCCGCAGTCGAAACCGAAAAGAAGGCAGGCAAGGTCGAAGACAAAGCCAGTGACAGCGCCGGCTTAGCGACCACCCCAGAAGTGACGTGCGACGACCGTGAAAGCGTTAGAGAGGCTTTTTACAAGTCATTTATTGCTTCGAAGAAGAACAAGTGTCTTATGGGCGGAAATTTTTCGACC
>JBGSQJ010000088.1:0-3210 GCA_041738165.1 Bdellovibrionales bacterium | reverse complement strand
CATAGCAGCTGAAGCGCTCAGAGTCCTCAATGGTTCCAAAGTGAGCGGTCCACTTCGTGCCGAGCCAAATCATACACTCATTCTCGTTGCTTAAGACTTCAACTGATCGGTCAATTTCAAATCGGCCGACGCTCTCTCTGTGGGTGACGTACTTTCCGCGGCCTTCACCATCAAGCTCTAGCTCTTTAACACCCTCATACGTGCGCTCAAGACCGCAGCGCTCACCCTGACCGCCTTGTGTGCAGTAGGCCAGGCTTGAAGACACTTCCACTCTGAAAACTGGAGCATTAACATCATCATTTGCTGCAAGAGCCGTCACCGAAACAATGCCAAGTGAGACTGCTGCCAAACCTAAGCACGCAGATATCCATTTATTAAATGTGTTCATATATTCCCCCTGCCTTTAGCGATACTTCGGCAAATCCACTATGGCAACAGATTCTAAGACTTTTGCCCTACCTGCGATAAAGGGTGGCGACGCCGACGTGCCGAAACGAGCCCACCGATACTTCTTCGTAGTAGTTGCCAACCAACGCGCGAAGACCTGGCACCAGATAGGCGTGCAAGTATTGCTTTGGTGAGATTTTAAAACTGAAGCCTTTTTGAGGGTCTCCAAATGATCTAAAGTCTGTGGGAATCCCATCGCCCGTCGTACGCGAAGTCGACTTTTTACCCGATTGACTCATGCCTGTTATTGAGATTTCCCATTTGAACAGCGGGTTGGGCTCGCCTTGCGTTTGGCTCAATGATATCACAATCGAGTCGGGCGGATCGGCAGAACCTGACTTGTATAGCTCACCCTCAAAAACTCCCAAGAACCCTTCAAGCTCTTGCGATTTGATTTCAGATGTTCGTCTTAGGTCCACAAAATAATCCGAACTTTTAACTTTTTTAAGAAAATCCTCAATGTCGTCTGAGTTGCGTAAATCTTTAATATTCTGTTCGGCTTGAGCGCGCGCTTCGTCTTGCTGCACGCGAAGAACTGCCGCTTGAGAATTGGCAGCGTCATCGACGCGCTCGGGATGAATTGCGGGGATGACTTGGACTTTGCCCGGTTCTTGATTCGGCGACGAACGCTCAGCGGCCTTTGAATCACTGGCCTGAGCCGGCTTGCCACCCATAGCATACTGTTGGTTTTGCCCCGCCACTCGCTTGGCGTTTTCTAAGGCCGCACCATTTTCGATCCGCTCGACACCGCCCGAGCGCCTTGCCGCCTCAGTCGCAGTTCGATCATTTGCATCGAGCAAAGGTTGGCTCGCCCGCCCAACAGAAAGACCTCGCCGATAGCCAAAATAAAAAGCGGCGCCCAATAAGAGCGCCGCAAATATAATTTTTTGAATCACAACTTAGTTGACGTCTTTGTAGTCAGCATCGATGACATCATCGCCCGATTTTCCGTCTGTAGTTTCAGCCTTCGCCTCTGCGCCGTCGCTCTCGGGGGCCGCCGCACTGCCTTTTGACTGCTCATACAACTTACCACTCAAGCCATGGCTAGCTGCGGTCAACGCGTCAAGTGCACCCTTAAGCTCTTCAGCAGACGCTGAAGCGTTGGCGAGCACGGATTTGGCTTTTTCGATCGACTCTTTAACCGGAGCGGTATCAGCATCAGATAGCTTTTCTTTGTTTTCGGTCATTAACTTTTCAGTCTGATAAACCATACTGTCTAAGTTATTGCGAGCCGACACAGCTTCATGCTTTTTCTTATCTTCTTCGGCATGCTCTTCTGCGTCTTTAACCATGCGCTTGATTTCGTCGTCGGTCAGACCCGATTTCGCCGTGATTTTGATCGCCTGCTCTTTACCTGAGCCCATATCTTTTGCCGTGACGCTCAAGATTCCGTTGGCATCGATATCAAAAGTCACTTCAATTTGCGGAACTCCGCGCGGAGCTGGCGGAATACCCATCAACTCAAATCGGCCAAGCGATTTGTTGTCAGTCGCCATTTCACGCTCACCTTGCAGCACATGAACATCCACACTGCTTTGATTGTCACCAGCGGTTGAGAACACCTGAGACTTCTTAGTCGGAATCGTGGTGTTTCGCTCAATGAGTTTAGTCATCACGCTGCCAAGAGTTTCAATGCCAAGTGACAAGGGAGTTACATCGAGCAGCAAAACATCTTTGACTTCGCCGCCCAAAACTCCACCTTGAATCGCAGCTCCAATAGCCACAACCTCATCGGGATTCACTGTGCGGTTTGGTTCTTTTCCAAAGAAGTCTTTCACTGCTTTTTGAATCATGGGGATTCGAGTTGATCCACCCACCAAAACCACTTCATCAATCTCTGAAGCTTTAAGACCAGCGTCTTGTAAACATTTTTTACAAGGGTCAATTGAGCGCTTCACCAAGTCATCAACAAGCTGCTCAAACTTAGCTCTCGTCAATTTCATCGATAAATGTTTTGGACCACTCTGATCGGCGGTCACGAAAGGCAAATTGATATCGGTCTCTTGCGCCGTACTCAATTCGACCTTGGCTTTTTCGGCCGCTTCTTTTAGACGCTGCAAAGCCATTTTGTCAGATTTAAGATCGATGCCTTGATCTTTCTTAAATTCTTCAATCATCCAAGTCAAAATGCGTTCGTCAAAGTTGTCACCGCCCAGATGCGTGTCACCGTTGGTGGCTTTCACCTCAACGACATTGTCGCCAACTTCTAGAACCGAAACGTCAAAGGTTCCTCCACCAAAGTCAAAAATCGCAATTTTTTGATCGCCCTTTTTGTCGAGTCCATAAGCGAGCGCAGCCGCCGTAGGCTCATTTATGATGCGTTTGACATCAAGACCGGCAATCTGCCCCGCGTCTTTGGTGGCCTGTCTTTGCGCATCGTTAAAATAGGCTGGAACAGTGATGACCGCTTCTGTGACCTCGCTGCCTAAATAGTCTTCGGCCACTTTTTTAAGTTTGCCTAAAATGCTCGCTGAAATTTCTTCTGGAGTGACCTCTTTGCCACGGATTGCAAAGGCACAGTCATTGCCTTTCTTGACGACCTTGTAAGGTGCCAATGAAATCTCATTTTGTACCTCTTCAAGTTTTCGCCCGATAAAGCGTTTTGCAGAAAAAATGGTATTTTCTGGATTGGTGACCGCTTGCCGTTTGGCAATTTGCCCGACTAGCTTTTCGCCGTCTTTTGTAAAGGCCACCACAGATGGAGTCGTTCGAGCGCCCTCTTCGTTGACGAGAACCTTAGGGACTCCGCCCTCCATAACGGCC
>JBGSQJ010000087.1:0-6046 GCA_041738165.1 Bdellovibrionales bacterium | reverse complement strand
CAAACCCAAATCGATCACAACCGTTGCACTTTTGTTAAAACCCGACGCGCTCAAAGAAAAATGCCCCATGGATCACGTCGGTTTTGAAATTCCGAATGATTTTGTGGTCGGCTTCGGCTTGGACTATCAGGGCTATTTTCGCAATCTCCCGTATATCGCTCAGGTGAGCAATATCAACTAGGGGCCGTTGACGTTTTACCTAGGCTATTGGGAACCAAAAATTAAACACTGTGCCTTCGCCCAATCGGCTCGATACTCCAATTGACCCACCATGATTCACGATGATCTTTCGGCATATTGAAAGACCCAGGCCGGTGCCCGGGTACTCTTGATTCGTGTGCAGGCGCAAAAAGGGTTCAAAAATTCTCTCCATATTTTCTTCACTCATACCAATGCCATTGTCTTTAACTTCACAGTAAAAACTATCATTCTCAATGCGAGAAGAAATGATAATTTCCACGGGCTTACCTTTTTGTTTGTACTTAATCGCATTGTCCAAAAGGTTTTGAAAAACCAATACAATTTGAGTTCGACTACAATAAATATCAAAGACATTGTCGACGTAAATATTGGCCCTTGAGTCTTCGATCATGTGAAATACATTCGCCTTCGCCTCGTCTATGATTTCTCCTAGATTCACCCAGGCTTTTTCAATTTCACTCTCCCCAAGTTTAGATAGATCCAATATATCCACGATCAAAGAGTTCAGCCTTTTGAGATTAGATTCAATTTTAGGAACGAACACTGATCTTCCCCCAAAAAAACGGACACGAAACTTATGCGGCCGAGGCCAACTTTTCGCACTGCTCGGGCGTTAAGTATTCGATGCCTGAGTGCAGGCGCTCGCGGTTGTAAAATACCTCGATGTATTCAAAGATTGCTCGTTTAGCTTCTTCGCGCGTAGCGAACTCCGTCTGGTAAACAAGTTCAGTCTTTAGCGTATGGAAAAAACTTTCGGCGAAAGCGTTGTCGTAGCAGTTTCCTGTTCGTGACATGCTCGCGATAAAACCTTCTTCGTCGAGCTTTGATCGGAACTCGGAAGCCGCATACTGAACACCACGATCTGCGTGCACGATCAAAAAAGTTTCTGTGACGTTTTGTCGCATGATTCCCATTTCCAAAGCCTTCACCACCATCTCCGTTCGCATATGCTCTTCGGTTGAAAAGCCAACAATCTTTCGGGTGAATAAGTCTAGAAAGATGGCTAAAAATAACCATCCTTCGCCTGTGGCCACGTAGGTTATGTCTCCGACCCAAACCTGGTTCGGCGCCATGACAGCGGCTTTCACGTCTTCAATCTTAAAAACCCTCGGCGCAATCGGTAGATCGTGATTCGAGTCCGTAGTTTTCACTTTAAATTTCTTCGCCGTTTTCGCGCGTATTTCATTTTCGCTCATCAGCCGGGCCACGCGGTTCTCGCTGCATGCGACGCCGTCATTTTTTAGTGCCTCCGCGACTCGTGGTGAACCGTAAAGCCCACGGCCTTTGGCGTGTGCCGCACGAATCTGTTCGACCAGCTGGGCGCTCTCAACGGCGCGCTCCGACGGGGGCCGATCTTTCCAGTCGTAAAAACCAGAACGACTTACTTGTGCCACCTCGCAGCCAAAACTAATCTCCACCGACCGTTCACGGTTCATCCGCTCGACCAACTCAAATCTTACTTGAGATGGTCCTGCGAAAAAAAAGCCGCTGCCGCTTTCAAAATCATGTTCGCTTTTTTTAATTCTGAGTTTTCTCTTTGAAGCCGGCGAAGCTGATCTTCGGTCGATTCATTTGGCGATTTGGTATCGGTCCTGGAGACCTTGCCCAATTTGTTTATTTTGTCGCGCCAGTTCCTGATATTCCCGTTCGGAATTCCAAGCTTCTGCTCCGCTGGAGAAAAGCCAATTTCAGCCGCCAATTCGACAGCTCGATGCTTAAAATCATCGGTATATTTTCGTGCATTTCTGACTCCCATAAATCCCCCTAGTTTCTGCCGTAACACGGCTTGTGATTTCTCTCAAGCGTGTCCGTGAAATCGGGGGAACCTCAACACCTCATAGGATTCAAGATTTTTCGAGCTGCGCTTGAGCTCATCCATAAAGACAAGAATGTTATTCAATGGAGACTTCAAGTCATGGGAAGCCTGGTGAGCAAATGACTCGAGCTCGGTGTTGGCGATTTGAAGGCGACTCGAAAACCGAATGAGTTCCCTCGTTCTTTTGTCTATCTCGAGCTCTAGGTTTTCATTGGCTTCAACCAGTTTTCTTTCGACAGCGCTTTTTTCTGCAAGAGTCTGTTTAAGCTCGCGATTGATCTTCTCAAGCTCCTCAGGACTTCTTAAGGCCAGCAATCTCGGCAGCGCCGGAAAAAGACAAATCGCTGTAATGGCAGAGACGATCGCCGTGGCCGCTTTGGCCAGGCCTTCGATTTGATAAATGGGATTCCAAATCGCCACAATCGCAATGAAGTGCGTCGTTCCGCAAAAAAGTATGAACGCAGCAAAAAGCTTGAACAACCAGCGATAAGAAATGTCTCGCCTTTTGTGTAAAAGGTAATATAGCCCGACCGGAATAGAAAAGTAAGAAAGCCCAATGGCAAGGTCAGACAAAAGGTGAAGCCACAAAATCTCAGGCTTCCACAAATAACAATGACCATGAGGCATAAAATTAGAAGTCGAAAAAAAATCCATCCATCACTGCTCCATCAGGTCTAAAAGTCGACCTTCCGCCCCATTCTCTCTAATTTATGCTTCAAACTCAAAGAAATCTTGAGAGTTTCCAGATCTCAATTTTTTTGAGTAAGTCTTTTTTAAGCTCGGTGCTCATGCGAAAGATATTTTTTGCACGCACTTCTCCGATGAAATTATGTGCCACCGAATTCACCCGGATGACTCCCTTGACCCCTGGATTCTCGTCACATACCTCAAGCGCAAAATAAGAGCCAGAGGGCGAAGAATCCAATATTGGCATCAGCGTGGTTTTGATAAATTTGATTTCATTTTTTGACAGCGTCATATTTTTTTGACCAATAGAAATCCACTCGTCATTGCATTGCGGACTCATAAAGACCCCCCGTGGCATTGAATGACCACCTCGTAACTCCCATGATTTCAGACAGTCCAAACGGTTTTTTTAGAAACGTCGTCTTCACTCGTTTTCGAGAAATAAAATCCATCTGCTCACGACTGATTGAAGAAGACATCATCACAACTGGAATACTGGTTGGCACGTACTGGAGATATTCCAGAATATCCAATCCACTCGTTCTATTTTCTAAGTGGATATCCAGAAAAACCAGGTCCACTGGCCGTGCTCCTATCGGGCTGGCCTCCCACAGCTCAAATATGGTCTCGCGCGCATCTGCAAACTTCAGAATCTCAACCTGCCCAAGTACAATTTCAACAAAGAATTGTATCAAGCCTTGAACAGTCGCATCGTCATCGATCACCGCAATTCGATATTTAGGTAATTTTTCGTTCTGCAACTTTACAATTGACTGTCCCATTTTACCCCTCCTTGATACATGACTACAGCAACTCCTATGCCAAATCTGATCGACTGTAGTCGTTTTCAGCTTCACAACTCTGTGATCGAAGTCGCGCATGAGGCGAAATGCCTCGTCGATGTCTCACTTCACGGTCACGTCAATTCCAGATTTTCGGGACCTCTAGCCTTACGCTCATAATGATTTTGCGCCCGATTCAAAATGCTTTCCATTTCATCAACATATCGGGCACACGTAGCCAAATCGGCTTGAACCGCGGACTCCTCCATTTTTGCACTCAGAACTCCCACTTGCTCAAAGCCATAACTCTTGGCGCTCCCTTTTATCCGGTGACCAATTTTCTGTATGACATCAGGCTGATTGTCTTCGACAGCTCGTCTTAAGACTTCAAAGTCCACCTTGCGATTTTTGAAGTATCCCCTTATGAGAGAATCAGACAATGGTGGAGCCTCTGAACTCTCAAGTTTGGGCGGCACTTCTGGAACATCGATTTTAAACTCCTTGGCGATGGCAGAGAAAATCATTCTTCTATTTATAGGCTTCGTAATTCGAGCAGTGAAACCGGCTTCTAAACACCGCTTCTCTTCGACCAAACTTGTATGGGCGGTCACGGCATAAACTGGAACACTTTTCCAGTTTTGTCGAATTTTTTGAATCGCGGTGTATCCATCCATAACCGGCATCTGAATATCCATAAACACTAAATCATATTTCAACTGCCGCATCTTTTCGATGGCCTCTAAGCCATTGAGCGCGAATTCAATATCACTCGTGAGCGGCAACAGAATCTGTTTCAACAAAAACAGGTTGTCTTCGGTGTCATCCACAACCAGAATCTTCAGCCTTCCATTGGCCCTAGGTGAGACGAGCGAGTTTTCGGACCTGCCGCCATTTAATTCTGGGTCTAAAACCAACTCACGTTCTTCGGCGGCGAGATGCCAATGTCGATATGGCTTTATCAAAAAATTTCGATAGCCGTGTCTTCGAATCAAGTCCATATTCTCTTTTGGAAAATTTGAGCGTATCAATGCAAATAGCCCCACAATCTCTCGCCTTTGACCCACGGTTTCATTTACCCCTATCATATTTATGATACCTACAGAGTCGTCTACGACGAGCTGACCTTTGCCGTGGCTTTCGCCTAGACACTTTTCAAGGCTTTTCAAGTCATTGACTACCTTAAACTTTCGCGAATAATCGCCGACATATTCACACAACATGGTTTCGTGACTTAGACGTGAAAACAAAATAACACAATCACTGGCCTCACTAAAGAGTTCACGCTTATTCTCGTCCGTCTCAATTCCAAGATTCAAAGTAAAGAAAAATTCCGATCCCTTGCCTTTTTCACTATTAACTTCGAGGGTAGAGCCCATGAGTTCAACCAGCTCTCGAGAAATCGACAGCCCCAATCCCGACCCCCCAAATCGTCTTTTAATAGAAGAATCTTCTTGTGAAAAGCTCTCAAAAATATGCTTCAATTTGCTCCTCTCAACCCCAATGCCCGTGTCTTCTACCGAGAACTTCACTCTTATTTCTGAAGGATTCCCCTCTAAAACCCGACGTAAACTCAGACGAATGAAACCACGATTTGTGAATTTCAATGCATTGTTGAGCAAATTGATGAGCACTTGTTCGATACGGCCAACGTCACCTCTCACTTTTTTGGGGATATTTGGATCTATGTACAAAAACAGCTCTAGGCCCTTATCGTGAGCCTGCACCGTAACGACATTGGTCGTTCGGTCGATCAAATTGAAAATGTCGAATTTTGAAAATTTCAAAACTATTTTCGCACTCTCAAGGCTCGAGAAATCGACCAGGTTGTTGAGCATGTCCAAAAGAACCAATCCAGAGCGCTGAAGGTTGCCCAAATACTGGGACTGCTCAGAGGTCAGCTTTGTCGATTTCAAAATGTCCGCCATTCCTAAAATTGAATTCATAGGGTTGCGGATTTCGTGGGAAATTCGGCTAATAAAATCAGACCGAGCCGAAAGCGCCTCATTTAATCTTTTCACCGCTGGGCGAAAGATAAAGAGAGCCTGAACCAACAAGAGCACCCCCAGAAGTCCACAAAACAACCAATCCAATGCTATGAGATGCTGAGTGTTGTTTTTCGCTCTTTTCTCTAGGTGATTGCCCGTTTCGCTTAAAAACAAGCGATATCGGCTCAGAAGACTAAGGAGAGAATCCAATTTGATAACTAAGTTGCTCGCCTTCAATTCAGGGCTGGATTTTTCTAAAAACTCGCCAAACGGATTTTTATCTAAGAAATATCGACATTCGGCACCCTCACATCCAAAGCGATTTTCCCCCAAACGCACTAGCGCTTCGTGATCATGACTTAGCTTAGAGAGCCTATCTTTGATTCTCGTCATCATTGCTTCTAATTTTTTTGGGTTCGAGGCGATTTGGACTTCTATAACGCTGCCGTATAGCTTCTCGGAGTCGGCCGCCTGCCTATCTAAATATCGTACAGAGTTCACAGTGTTAAGCTGGTCCATATGAATCGAAGTCCTAAACGCCTGAAACATGAGCGTTAGACCCGCAATTGAAGAAA
>JBGSQJ010000084.1:0-4854 GCA_041738165.1 Bdellovibrionales bacterium | reverse complement strand
GCAAAAATCATGCCCTGAATGCGAAGGGGACCATCTAAATGTGGGAGTCGGTACAAAATCAATAAAAACGGACACAGCGCCAGAGTTAGAAATATAAAATCGCGAAGCCTTAGTTCCGATAGGTATTTGAAATTTGAGCGCCTCACTCCAAAGAGCGCCAATGCTAAAACAAAAGTGTAAAAATGAATCGTAGGCAAATGATGAGGAATCATCAGTCCCACTATGATTAGCAAGGGCCACCACTTTTTATCAGCACTCAGAGCTCTTTGCAGAGCCAAGAGCAAAAATGGATACCAAAAAACCGTAGCCAAGATCTGATCTTGGTGAAAAACAGTGATTCCCACCCCTCCGCAAAGAAAGGCCAAAGTCGCGAGTACGCTCGACAGCCGTGAAAATCCAAAACCACGCAAGGCCAGGTGCCAGGCGGAACACACGAATCCCATTCCTAAACAAATTGAAAATTTAAAAAATTCTAGAGTTGAACCCCCCAAGCCTGTGCCATAACCCGCGAGCGCAACTAGCTTATGCGGCAAGAAAAAGTAAAATGACGGCAAACCCAGCCCGCTGGGCCAGCCTGCCCAAGGAGCAAACCACTCTGGAAGTTGGTGAAAAACTTTGAGCGACGACGCGAAGAGATGAAAGGCCAAATAGTGGAAGTAGTACGTGTCACGCAATAGAAAGGTGTCTGAGTCAAAGAGTGAGACCCAGTTGATCATGACAAAGATCAGTCCATACCATACAGTCAAAAGGGCAAATTTGCTGGTCAGCTTCATTCTCTCTACTATAAAGGCAGAGTCAGCTAGAGATGTATTAAAATGCAGCTCGACTATAGCCCAGAAAATCCAAAACGCCGATGAAGGGCTCAAGAGTGATGAGACTCGAGAGCTTGGCGAGATCGGCCCTTGAGTATTCGGCCTCAATACGTTCTTTGTTTACAACTTCAAGGCTGGGGTTTTTCTTTTTGAAAGCATTCACTACATCCACAACTCTAGTGGCCTGACCCGAACCAACGTTAAAAATACCTTCGGCGTTTGGTTTGTCAGCTATTTGCAAGATCACCCGGGCCGCATCGTCGACGTGAATGAAATCTCGCTGCGACAAGCCGCCATTGAAAAGATGAAATGGCCGTTTGTTTTTCACTGACTGCTCGAGATGATGAAGCATCGAAAAACGATCGGCTCCGCCAAACGTGTTGAACAATCGAACTATGGTGAACGGAATGTGGTGCTTGTGGCAAAACTCAAAAATAAATCGCTCATTGAGCAATTTGGTCACGCCATTGAGTGATATTGGTGCTGGGGGAACATCTTCTTTACTAATTGAACTGTGACCATAAACCGCGCAACTGCTGATAAACATCAATTTGTGGCCAGGCTTTGTTTTAAGAGCTTCAAGCAAACGCACCGTGGTCATAAGATTGGAATCGAAGACCTTGACGGGGTTATCGGCCACCGACGTGAGCAAATCACTCGCGGCGTGAATCACCAAATCTTGCCCCTGCAATTTGGATTCAAGCTGATTCCACTCTGAGCGCTCGAGCCCCATCGCAGAATCTGGCACCCTGCGCTTGATAGCTTGGCCGAGATTTCCAGAAAGTCCAGTTACCAATATTTGCACGCGTGACTCCTTGAAACAAATTTGACCTAATCAAATAGAAAGGGCAATCAAAGAATATGCGCCAGCACCTCCTCAAATTGATCACAGGCACTTCGATGGCTCAAGCCCTGTCGTTTTTGCTCATGCCGCTGATCACTCGGCTCTATTCGCCATTTGAGATGGGCGACTACGCGCTCTATGTTTCGATCACTTCGATAGTGGGTCTTTTATCGAATCTGCGGCTCGATTTAGCCGTGGTCGTCGCAGAATCCGAAAGAGACGCCGCCTATTTGGTGCAAGCCGCAGGCTCATTGGCCATTGGCGTAGGGTTGGCATCTCTCGCTTGGCTGAGTGTCGATTTTTCATCTCTGAGGTTTGCGGCCTTTGCGGCTATTTCAATCGCTGCAATTGGCATCAATCAAACGCTCGTCAACTGGCTAAGCCGCAAACAGTCTTTCTCACAGCTTGCCACGCGTTCGGTGCTTGAAAAAATCACTGTGCTGGCGTGCGGGCTTGGCTTAGCCTACATCGGCTTCACCGAGTTTGGACTTGTTGCCGCCCAAACCATCGGCCTAGTCATTTCACTGATCTACATGGCTTGGAGCAGCGGCTTGACTGAAAAATTCAATTTCTCTGAGTCGCTAAGAGTTCTCTCGCACTTTCGCGCGTTTCCGCTGCAAACTGTGATTTCGAGTGGATTGATGGTGATGGCTCTATTTTTGCCGTCACTCTTGATTGCACAAAATTTTGATAAATCTCAACTGGGTCAACTCAATCTCACCATGAGAGTGTTTGAAATCCCCATCGTGCTGCTCGGTTACACCTTTTCAACAGTGTACTATCAACATGCGCAAAAAACTCTGGCGGCTGACAGATTGAGCCTCTTTTGGCGCACCACCAAGCAGCTCTCGCTCTTTTTTATTCCGCCCATTATGCTCGTTGGTGTATTTGGCCCCTATGTCTTTCCGATTGTGTTTGGTGATAAGTGGCAACTTGCGGGCTCTCTAGCACTTTGGCTCGCGCCCTACACGGCCATGCGCCTACTTTATGTTTCACAAAGTCCGCTGCTTTATGTCGAGCGCAAACTCAAAACCGACATGTTTCTCTCAGCCCTACTTTTTGCCTCACAAATTGGTGGTTTTTATCTAGGGCTCGAGTGGATTGGAACCGTGACTGGAACCATTCAAGTTATGGCTCTACTTGGCTCTCTGGCGTTTGCCGCGGGGCTTTTTCAGATACATAAGAGCCTTTTGAGCAAAAGCCCAACGTAAATACATCAAAATATTCAGTCAAACCCTCACAAATGGCTCCCATTTTGGCGCCATTCCCGTTAATTACTGATGTATGAAAAAAGCATTTATTACGGGTATCACCGGCCAAGACGGCTCCTACCTAGCTGAATTCCTTCTTAGCAAAGGCTATAAGGTATACGGCATGTCTCGAAGAACGAGCACTCAGATCACTGGCCGCATTGACCACATTCTCGACAAAATTGAAATGATCTCTGGCGATATGCTGGATCAAACTTCACTCTTGGACGCTATCTACCAGGCCGAGCCAGACGAAGTCTACAACCTCGCAGCTCAGAGTTTTGTCGCGACCTCCTGGGCGCAACCGGTCTTGACTGCCGAATTCACCGCTGTAGGAGTTGCAAAAATTTTAGAAGCCACAAAACGAGCTGCGCCCAAGGCGCGCTTTTACCAAGCCTCAAGTAGTGAGATGTTTGGTAAAGCGCAGAGCGTTCCGCAAACAGAACAAACCGCCTTTTACCCCCGCTCACCATATGGCGTAGCGAAGCTCTATGGCCACTGGATCACCATCAACTATCGCGAATCTTTTGGCATGCACGCCTCGAGCGGAATTCTGTTCAATCATGAGTCGCCAAGACGGGGCCTTGAGTTCGTCACCCGCAAAATCACTTACCACGCGGCACTTATCAAGCATGGCTTGGCCGATGAACTTCGCCTCGGCAATCTCGACTCTCGTCGAGACTGGGGCTTTGCTGGAGACTATGTCAAAGCCATGTGGCTCATGCTTCAGCAAGATGAACCCGCCGACTATGTAGTTGCAACCAACGAAACTCACACAGTAAGAGAATTTGTCGAGCTCGCCTTTGCTCGCTGTGATTTAGACTATAAAAAATACGTCAAGTTAGATGAAAAGTTCTATCGCCCAGCCGAAGTGGACCTCTTGATTGGTGATTACTCCAAAGCCAAGAAGGCTCTCGATTGGGAGCCCGAGGTGAACTTTCAGTCTCTGGTCAATATGATGGTCGATGCCGACCTCAAATTTGTCGCCGGCATGAGGCGTGACAATTGAAGCGTATTCTTCTGACCGGTGCCAACGGTTTTATTGGTACCCACCTACGCTCGTCATTGGAGCAAAATGGTTTTGATGTCACCTGCGCCAACCTTCCCCAGTTTGATCTTGAACAGACAAAATCGGTCAATGAGTTTGTAGGTTCGCGCCCTTGGGATCTCGTGATTCATCTCGCAGGAATGAGTCATGTCATCGACTGCGAGAATAGCCCCAATAAGGCAAGGGCGGTCAATCTGGATGGTACTGGCCGAATTCTCGATGCACTTGTGCGGCAAAAAAAAAGCTGTCATTTTCTGTTCGCAAGCACAGCCCAAGTTTATGCCGCTCCAGACATGAAGGAAGTAGCCACAGGCACTATCTTTGACGAATCTCGGGCCGTGGCACCACAAAATTTATATGCCGAAACAAAATACCAGGCAGAACGATTAGTCGAGTCAGCCAGCACGTCTAGCGATCTATCGGCCACCATTGTGCGCTTGTTCAATCACACGCACAAAACCCAGCCACCTCACTTTTTTTTACCACACATTTTTCAATGCCTTAAAAACAAGCCTGAAGAACCCATACCTGTTGGCAATTTGGACGTGGATCGAGACATCGGCTCCATTCGCGACCTCACTCGGGCTTTTTTGACGATTTTAGAAAAACAAAATTGGCAGTTTGATACTTTTAATATTTGCAGTGGTCATGCTAAAAATCTACGCCATCTAGCTATGGGTTTGGCCAAAAGACTCGGCGTCCCTGCGAACTTTGTCGTGGAGTCGAATCGCCTTCGCCCAAATGAGGCCAAGGTACTTATAGGTTCACACGAAAAATTCACTAAAGCGACTCAGTGGACTCCAAAAATTAAAACTGAGGACCAACTTCTGGATGATTTTCTATGCGATTAGCGATTGATGTCTCTCACCTCAATCACGCCAAACTCTCAGGGATTGGCAT
>JBGSQJ010000034.1:0-13169 GCA_041738165.1 Bdellovibrionales bacterium | reverse complement strand
AGATGCCAAACAAGAAAAATTTTTAGCCGTTCCAAATGTCAATTGGGGGCTAGCCCTTGCCCTTTCGCCCGCAGAACCAGGTTTAAGCCCCATGGTCAGATTCACCGGCGACAAGGGTGAACTATTGTATTCGGCTGGGGGCTGGGCCGACCTGCACCCCACGCAAGTGCTAAGAGCGGCGGGCGCAGAGCAGGTTATTTTGATCACAAGAGAGGGTGGAGAGGCGACTTTTGCACAAGGAGTTGCTAAGAGACTACTTGGGCTCGATAAACCGTGGAATGAAATACTTCCTGACAAAAATGGCGACGCACCCTTATCGGCTTTTTATGCGCCTCAAGATCTGTCATCAAGTTGGTCTGAACTCTTCAATATGGCCAACCCAAACAGTGGGTTTTATCGAGCCACTATGGGCGCCGACGCCATTCTTTTAACTAAGTGGAATGAATATAAAATCGCTCAAGGTCCACGGCCGATGGCTGAACAGGCCTATAACAGTCCTTACATTGAACCGGGAAGGTTGACCAATCCGGCTGATGCCTTGTTTGTGAACGGTTGCGAAGTTTGCCTTACGGATGCGAAGGGCTCAGCGAGAACAAAAGACTGAGCTAAATTGCAGCTAAGACCCAACAAATATAAATATGGGTCAAATGGTGGGCCATTTGATCGAATCCAAAACACACCCAATAGGCTTTACTGCGCACGTCGCTGTAGCGCCCAAAATACTTTGGCCCAGACTTCAATCGATCCATAATAAAGTGAATGATAAAATCTAGTGCGGCTAGCCACCAAAGATGAGTTCCGATATAAAGCGCCACCACCAGAGTCAATATTGAATGAATCCCTGCGTGGATAGCTAAAGGCAGAATAAAATCCCAGCCCGGCCGGGATTTTTGCAGCATCCACACATTCTGAAACACGAAATCGGCAAAGAAGTGCTTAAACTGATAAAATATCAGCAAGTAAAAGAGAAGTTCGACATTAACATTCATCGAAAGCAAAAAGCACTACCCAGTTGTTGAATGTACCCACCTAGTCACCCTATTATAGGCTCATGCGAATCCCTTCACTCAACTAAAATAAGGATAAGCAAGACCTTCGCCGATGACTAAGACCACTCAGCCCGAAAATCCATTTGTTAGTATTGCGATCAACATCGTTTTGCCCTCTGTGATTCTGAGCAAAGGCAACGCCTACCTCTCGCCAGTTTGGGTTCTTGTTATTGCCCTCTTACTTCCGCTCACTTATGGAGTATGGGATTACATCAGTAGAAAACACAAAAATTATGTTTCACTGCTTGGTCTTGTGAACACGCTAGTAACCGGGGGCTTAGCCTTAATGGGCGCAGAAGGTGCTTGGTTTGCGATAAAAGAAGCCAGCCTGCCCTTACTTTTAGGAATTTTAGTGCTCGGCTCATCTTGGACCAAAAAGACCGCGGCTGAAATGCTATTTTGCAACCCCCAAGTCATGAACATGGAACAAATCAACCAGGCCCTTTCGGAGCGAGGACAAACTCTGGCCTATTCGCAGTTGCTTAAACAAACCTCCATTTGGCTCTCTTTCTCGTTCTTTATTTCAGCACTGGCCAATTTCTTATTGGCCAGATTTATCTTTAGCCCGATCGCACTCGAGCTCGAGAGCACCGTGCGAGAGCAAACCCTAAACGAGCAGATTGCGCGAATGAACTGGATGGGTTTCATCGTGATCGCCGGGCCGCTCACAGTCTTTTCGGGAGTATTGGTTTATAGGTTTTTGAGCCGACTAGCAAATTTGACTGGAAAGCCCATCACCGGTCTTCTTACAGCCAATAAATAAAACTGGCACCAAACGCCGAGTAATCCTTGAGATCTTTGGCGAAACTACCGAATCCTCGTTCAAAATAAATATCAAAGCCAACCATATCATCAAAGTTCAGTGTCACCCCAAGTTGCATCAATGGTATCAAAGCATCCGCATCGGGATCAGCGGCGGTTGTACCACTTGGAGGGTCCACATCATCATTTACGTTGGCCGCAACGATGAGCCCGCCGTGAAGAGCCAACATGTCTTGCACACTGTATTGAACAAGAGCCGGGATATCCAAATATGCAAAGTTGTACTCGGTCTTTAGGCCGCCCGATGAAACTTCAAAGGCCCTCGATGTGTATAGCAACCCGGTACGAAACTGAATCGGCTCGACGAGGTCCAACCGCAGCGCCAGGCCTGCCCGCCAATTGAACTGACTCTCGACGGCCGCGCCAGAAACGCTGGTGTCGGCACTGGTCTGATGCACACCAAGCAAGGCTCCCATATCTTGAGCCCATGCTCCGCTGACCCAGAAGATCATAATACCAAGTGCAGACCGCTTCATAAGCCCATTCAACATATTTCCCCCGCAAATTTAAAAGTATATGAATTGAGCCCCCGATCATCTGAGAGCGAGGTTTAAGTGTCAATAGTCCTGTAGATCGAATTCCACAAGACCGGGAATTTGGCGACCGCCACGGCCTTGAGATTCGAGTTTTCGCCGCGCATCCGCATAGCAGGCCTCAACGGCCAACTTGCCCTTAGTCAATTTAAGCTGCTCAGCTTCCCATTGAACTCGCAATTTCTCCTCAAGTGAGGAGTCTTTATTCTTGCGCTTGTATTCATTTCGGGCCCGCTCAAGTTGAACGCGGCGATACTCACGCTGCTCCCTTATTTCTCTACGCCCTTCCAAGCGTTCGGTCTCGCGAGTTTCTTGCTCGCGCTTCAATTTAAAAAAATCATCGTAGCGGGCATTTTGCTCTTTTGAGGTTGGAGCCGAAACCGAGGCCGGATCGCACTGAGGCGCAGCTAAAGAAGCTACGGGACTAAAGAAAATTGCGATCAGTGCGAGCATCTCTTGATATTAGCCGACTCTCTGCTAAAAGGCACTATGGAGTTCATCAGCGAAATTGGCTTATTCTCATTAAAGGCCCTAGTTCTTACTGTAGCGTTTGGCTCGATATTGGTCTTGATTGCTGGATTAATTGCTAGGTCAAGACACCATCAACCTCTGCTCAATATTGAAAATTTAAACGAACATTATGAACAGCTCGAGCTAGATCTTAGCGCCGCAACAGGCGACGGAAAACTTCTTAAAATCTTGAAAAAGACAAAGAAGAAAAGCAAAAAAGCAAAAGCCAAAGATGAGCACTCACAGAGACGAATTTTTGTATTGAAATTCGACGGAGATATTAGAGCCACGCATGTAGAGAATCTTCGTCAAGAAATCACAGCCGTCCTGACCGTCGCAAAACCAGGCCAAGACGAGGTGGTGGTTTGTGTCGACAGCCCCGGCGGAATGGTACACACCTATGGCCTAGCCGCCACCCAATTGACTCGAATTCGCCAAGCCGGCTTAAGATTGACTGTGTGTGTAGACAAGGTCGCAGCCAGTGGGGGTTACATGATGGCCTGCACGGCGGATCACATCGTTTGCGCGCCGTTTGCCATCGTTGGTTCGATTGGAGTTTTAGCACAAGTCCCCAACTTCAATCGTTTGTTAAAGAAGCATGACATAGACTATGAAGAAATCACGGCTGGAGAATACAAACGCACACTTTCGATACTTGGCGAAATCACTGACAAAGGCCGAGCGAAGTTCACAGAGCAAATTCAAGATACTCATGACCTCTTCAAACGATTTATCGGTGAATATCGGCCAGCATTGGATTTAAGCAAAGTCGCCACGGGTGAATACTGGTACGGTAACCAAGCGCTAGGCTTGGGGCTTGTCGATCAAATCTCCACTTCCGACGAGTTTCTTTTTCAGAGGCGCTCAGATTCAAAAATGTTCAAAGTCGAAATGCAGACTCAAAAGAAATTATCTGAGCGGTTGGCTGAAAACCTAATGGCCTTCATGACTCGGATATCAGATCGCTGGCTTGAAAAAGCCCAAAGCCGACAAGTCGGAGCCAGCTAATTAATAGAGAAGGCTCCTTCACTAAAACGGAGCTTAAATATTTCGGGTTTGACGCCCTTGGCTTGGCGCCTAAGTTCCGCACTCAAATCTCCATCTCGCTTCCACGAACCTTTAGCCCTCCACACTCCAGCGCCAGATTTTTCTTGCCCAATGACTCGTTCAAGGCTCCCCGACAAACTGTTGAGAGAGAGCTGGGCCGCGACGTCCACCCAAGTTCGATCTCTAAACGCTGGCGCATTGAGCGAGGAAAGATAGGGCCAGTCAGGCAAAAGAGCCACTTTCCCAATTTGAAGGTCCGCACTGAATTGGCCCTCTTTAAACTGATGAGCCGCTGATAAGTCTTCGATCAGCCAGCCCTTGCCCTTCGCGCTCTTGAGAGACATTTTGCCGTCCCATTTCACCAAGCCTACGCGCGCCCAATCCCCTCGGCCTGAGATCTTTAGCGAGGACATAGGCCCACCGAGCAAAAGATTTTGAATCTCCTGGCTGAGTTTCATACGCTCGATATCCAGACTGATCTGTCCAGAGTGTTCACTATTTAATTTCATCTCAGCATGTCCGCTGAAGTCTCCGCCCACAATCTCCACTCCATCAATAGAAGCGTCCATGCCGCCATTAGGCAACTGATGCAAACTATGCTTCAATCGCCTGAGAAGTTGTTTACCGCGGACGCTTTGGTGCGAAAAAATCACCTCTAAACCGTCGATGTAACCTTCAAGCCGCCAGTCTCGGAGGCTCAACAGCGTCGCCTGACCACTCCACTCACCCCACTTTGATACAACCATTGATAGCGGTTGAACCCCAAAGGCTTCAAAGAGAATCGAGAGTTGAGCCTTTTCGATACCCACTACAATCGGAGCCTCAAAGGCCCTGCTCTGATTGAACGGCAGCACTCGGCTAGGCCCAAGATTGGCGTTTCCATAGGCACCTTCGATATGGCAACCTTTGATCTCTACAGGTGTGTTTTTATATTGGGACACTTTGAAGTCCCAGCCCATATCACAACTTAGCCACGTGCTTTTAAGATCGATGGATTTGTGAAGTAGGCCCGCAGTGTTTAGTTCAGCTAACAACTCTCGCATCGGAATTTGCCGAAATTTTAGGTTAGAACTTATGGCCTGCCCCGACCAATCCAATTCACCCGTTAGATCAACGCTTCCTTCTTTGAAACCAGAGCGAACATGCCATTTGAGAATTGGATTTCGAACTTCGGAAGTCGCATGAATAGATATCCCATGTGAAAAAGAGTTGGATCCAGAGGATCGATCCACCTGAACATCAGCATTCAACTCGGTTTGCCGTCCAAGTCCCAATTGCAGATTGTGAACCAACGCCTTCCAGGCGTTGTCTCTTTCAAAAGTCACCACCAGGTTTTGTATTCGCACTCCGCCAATATGCTGCGCCAGGCGGCTTAGATCAGGTGGTACGAGTTCAATTTTTTTTTCTGGTAAAGGCACCGAGCTTTGCGAATCTGAACTCTGATTTTCGCGCTTGGTGTCTTGATGCAAAACAGAAGCGCCCACGCAGCTAGATTCTCGGTCCAATATCGCCACATGGCCCGAATTGAGCTCAACGGTGGACAATTTCAATTGAAGCTTGAATAGTGCCCACAAATTTACAGGCAGAATGACTTCACTCAATGAGAGTTGAAGTGGTCTGGCGGCACACCTATCAGTTTGCCAACTTACATCTTGAAGCCGCACGGCGACTGCCGGAAACCCAGACCGAGACAGCAGCACGCGGGTACTTTGAATTTTTATTTCGGCCGTTGGGAACTGATCGCGAATAGAGGTCACAATGTAGTTCTGCACGCGATCGAGCCTAAGCATCGTCCGAATGGCTCCGCCCAAAAAAGTCGCCAAAATCAATCCGATGACAAAAAGAGCAAACCCTTTAGAGGAAACCTCTAGGTTGGACTTTCCTCTTAAAATCCGCATGCAGATCTATTTGAATGAAAAGTTAAGAACCTCAAATTCCTTCTCACCTTTTGGGCTCTTAAATTCTATGACGTCGCCCTTTTTCTTGCCAATTAAACTACGGGCTAGTGGTGAGAAGATAGATATTTTACCAAGTTTTACATCGGCCTCGTCTTCACCAACAATCTGATAGGTGAACTCTTCTTCACTCTCACAGTCCATGAGCTTAATTGTCGCGCCAAATATAATCGTGCTCGACTTAAGTGTAGAAGTCTCGACCACCTCGGCATTGGCTATCTTGGCTTGAATCTCGGCAATTCGGCCTTCAATCATGCCTTGTCGGTCTTTCGCGGCATCGTAGTCCGCATTCTCGCTGAGGTCGCCATGACCACGAGCCTCTTCGATGGCTCGAATGACATCGGGGCGTTCAACTTGAAGCAGTCTTTTTAATTCAGCATCCAGTTTGGCTTTTCCCTGGACGGTCATAGGTTGTCGGTCAGACATGATTTTCTCCTGAGCAAACGAAGGCCAGTATCATAGTGAATTTCATGACGCAGTCAAAAAAAACCTAATTTTCAGGCAAAATTAACTCTGATCTGCCGATAAGGTGGGTGAAGAATATGGCAACACCTAGTCTATCCACTTTGAACGTCGAATCTTTGGTGCGTCGCATCAAGTCGGCCAAGAGCCTTTTGCTGACCACCCACAAGCAGTGCGACGGCGACGGCCTAGGTGCGCTTTTGGCGCTGTACCATGGGCTTCGAAAATCGGGTCAGAAAGTTCGCTGCGTCTTAGTTGATGACGTTCCTAAGAAGTATTCCTTTCTAGATCCAGAAAAACACATCGATGTTTTTGAACGTCCACATCCACCCATAGAGCCCACCGACTTGGCTTTGATTTTCGACACGAATGATCGACGCTTGGTTGAACCGCTCTACTCGCACCTGGTGGCCACATGCAAACAAATATCATTTATCGACCATCACCCTGTGCTCAATCAAGGGCCAGAGCCTACAGTGGGATCATTTATTGAAACCCGGGCTGCCAGCACTGGCGAAATTTCATATTTTTTGCTAAAGGGTTTGGGAATTCGTTTTGATGAGAGAATTGGGCAAGCGCTCTACACAAGCATTGCCTTCGACACCCAGCTCTTCAAATTTGTTAAGAACTCTGTAAACTCGCATCTTATCGCCGCAGAAGTTCTTATGCACATCAACAATGCAGAAGAGATTCATCGTCGCTTGTTTTCGACTCACACGATTGAAAAGGTCGCCTTCTTGGCGAAGGTGCTTGGTCAAATTGAATATTTCGGCAATGGGCAAGTCGCCGTATTGAAACTCAAAGCTCAAGATCTTTCTGATCACAACCTCGACATGGACGACTCTAGAGACGTCATTGATATGCTCATGAACGTAAACTCGCTTCAGGCGGCGGCCTTGTTTCGTGAAGATGCCACCGATCAGTACAAGCTCTCGCTTCGCAGCAAAGGCAAAGTCGAAGTTCTAGGCGTGGCGGAATCGTTTCAAGGCGGCGGCCACATGTTTGCCTCGGGCGCCTACATTGAGGGAAAATACGAAAAAATCCGCGACCAGGTCGTTCAGCTTCTCCTGCACAGACTAGATGGCACAAACGGCTAAGCTCAACCTCATTTGCTATTGCAACTCGATCGATCAAAAGACGATTGAAGATGCAATTTCTCAAGGAAAAATCACTCTGAGCGAAATTTTCGATGCGACAAGTGCGGGAGTTGGACCATGCGGGGGAAGCTGCCAACCTGTTTTAAAAAAAATGCTCGAACACTATTTGGCCACCGGCCAGTTTCTTAAGAACCCAAAATCACGTCGACGATAACGGAAAGTCACAGATAAATTCAGAGCCTCGCCCTAATTTTGAGTCGACAGAAATCTGTCCACCATGGCGCTGAACAATGTGCTTAACGAGCGACAATCCAATTCCTGTACCACCTTTGTCGCGTGCCCGGCTTTGTTCGACCCGGTAAAAACGCTCAAACAATCTGGCCTGATGTTCGGGCGCAATTCCCGGCCCATCGTCTTTGACTCGAAGCTGAACTCGGTTCGAGTCCGCTAGCCTCCAGCGGATTTCAATTGTCTTTCCTTCAGGAACGTAGCGAACTGCATTTTCAACCAAATTGCGCAGCACCTGTTCAATCCGCTTAGGGTCTGCCTTGAGCTCTTCAACATCAAAGTAAGTCAAAATTCTGTGCCCGCGAGGGTTCAGCTGATGAAGCACATTTTCGGTGAGCTCACGAGTTTGAATCTCCTCAAGCTTTAGCTCGGCGCCAGACTCCAATGCCGAAAGATCCAAAAGATCATCGACCAAACTTTTTAGACGACTGACATTCGTTGTCACAGCATTCAAAAATTCTTTGGCCTGTTCATAGCGGCCACTCTCAATATCAGCGGTAAGAGTCTGCAGGTATCCATTGACAACGGTGAGTGGCGTTCGCAGCTCATGCGACACATTGCCCACGAAATCGATGCGCACTCTTTCGGCATGTTTGAGCTCGGTGATGTCATGAAAAATCCCCACCACACCGTAAATTTCTTGGTTATGCTTTTTTATCAATGGCGCAAGCGAGAGCTGAAAGTGCCTAGGAAATCGCTGGTCCTGTAGTGCAATCTGAACCTCGCGTTTTTGCGGCAGTCCCGATTCAAGTACTCGAGTGTAGGCGTCAATCACATCAGGCGAACGGATGACCTCACTCACCTGGCCCTGAATTTGACCTACGGGCAAATCAAAAAGGTCGGCAAACTGCGGATTGTAAAACATGACCGCACGATCACTATTGAGCGCGAGTACCGCTTCTGTCGCGGCCGACATAATGGCCCTCAATTCGGTTTTCTCTCGCGACAACCGAATCGTCTTAAACCTCAGGTCTTTACCGAGCTTGTTGAGAGCTCGTTCGAGTTCAAACCACTCTCCCGGTTCCTCATAGGTCAAAGCCTCTTGGTCGGTGTCATCACTTGCAAATGGAAACTCCCTGATTCGGTTGGTCTTTTGAATTAACCTACCAAGTGGAATCACGAGCCTGCGAGCCATAAAGACAGAAACCGTAATCATGATCAAAAAAGCGGCTAGCAGCCCGATTATGGCCACTCGTCTAGACAATGACAGAGCCTCAGCAGGAATCGCTAGATTGTCCATCCAGAAGAAAAGTCCTGCTGCCACGACGATGACAAACAAGCTAAAAAATAGAATTTGCTGAGATACAAACCATGCAAAAAGGCGAATCGGAAAAAATGAAGGAGCCTTCATCCCTTATTTTGAGTGTTCCTCACTCGATAACCAACACCGCGGATGGTTTCAATGAGTTCTGAATGAGTGCCCAGCTTCTTTCGTAAACCAAATACGTGAGTGTCGACCGTTCGGCCTACAACGTTCACGTTTTCACCTTGAATCTCTTCAATGAGGGCCTCACGGGTCAACACACGACCTTGATTCATCATAAGACACTCAAGCAATTTAAACTCACTGCGAGTGAGTTCGAGCTTCTGGCCCGCCAAAACGGCTTCATAAGAGCCCGTGTCCAAGCTCAACTCACCTGAGCTGACCATCGTCTGTTTGGATTTATCTTGCGATCTTTGCTCTAGCCAATCTTTACGCCGAAGCAGCGCATTCACGCGCGCCATAAGCACCAAAGTATCAAAAGGCTTGGGTAGATAATCGTCAGCACCCGCATCCAGGCCGGTGGCCACGTGTTCAGGCTCAGCCTTCGCCGTGACGAAAAGTATCGGAACCCATTTAGTCAGTTGGGATCTGGCAAATCTTGTCAATTCGAGCCCACTTGTGACTGGAACCATCCAGTCAAAAACAAAAAGATCATAGGGCTTTGACTGCAACAGAATTTTAGCCTGTTCCCCATCACTGGCCTCATCGACCACGAAACCCTCGCGCCGCAAATGGAGCGCAATCAACTGGCGAATTTCCTGCTCGTCTTCGACAACCAAAATCCGTTTTGACGGATTAGGAACTGACGGAACTACGATGTTGTCCATGGCGAATATCGTCTCCTGTTGCAAGGTAAATGACCTCCTCTGCAATATTAGTAGCGTGATCCGCAACTCTCTCCAAATTTTTGCCAATCATAATCAACGCCAAACCCACATCGACCATTTGAGGTGATTTTTGCATGGCCGAGCGCATGACATCGATCAATTCATCTTTCAAATCATCAATCCGATCATCTTGCTCGAGAACCTGACGAGACAACTCAATATCGCGTTTTGAAAATGAGTTTAGAGAAGACTCTACCATATGACGCACGCCTTCGATCATTTCAACGAGCTGACTGGGAAGTTCTTGATTGGGCCAAGTGGTCGACAGATCGCTGGCCAGACGGATGATATTGACACATTGGTCACCCATCCTCTCAAGATCTGTATTGATTCGGGTCACCGCAATCACAAAACGCAGATCTTTAGCGACAGGTGCCTGCTGAGCTAAAACGTTGACACATGACTCATCTATTAAAATTTGCAGGTCGTTGATTCGCGCTTCGTGACTCACCACCTCGCGCGCCGAAGAAGAATCTCGACTCGTCAAAAAACTCGCAACTTTGGATAGAGCCTTTTCAACACTTCCACCCATTTGCAAAGTTAAATCCTTGAGACACTCGAGCTCAGAATCTATATGTCGCACCATAGTCAAGCCTCCCTGAGCCCCATTGTAAGACTTGATTGGTGAAAAACGGAAACTATTTCTAGGTGGTAGAATCGAATTAGACACTGTTTACGGGTTTTATCAGCAAGCCCTATTCGTGGCAACGGCGAGCATGTCAGTTTTCAGTTAGGGGCTATTGACGTTTTGCCTAGGCAAAGTGCTTAAAATTTGAAATCAACCAGCGAAGCGCAAGCTGATGGGGTTCAGCTTCGAACTCCACCCAGCTTCCTTTTTTAAAACCAATGCTGATACCCGCAAGCTGATGAACCGCGAGCGGCAGCCAGTCTCCATGGCTACACACCACGGTCAATTCCACTTCATTTTCATGCCATTCTGCCAGAAATTTTTTAATTCGAAGCTGCAGACTGTCTGAAGACTCTCTCAATCCTTGCTCGAGCAAGAGGGGGTGAGTGTCGACCTCTCGCCCCCAACTCTGGGCGATAGGGGTCAGAGTCTCTACACAGCGCACCTTTGGACTGGATACCAGCCAAACACCCATAGATTCCCTTTGTTTCGAAAAGCGTGCACAAAAAAACTCGTTCAACCAGATGGCTTGTTTTCGCCCTTTGGCGCTTAGGCCGTTGTCTATAGCTCGGTCCGAAGTGTCCCGATGAGCGTGCCGAATGAAAACGATCTTTTTAACCATACTCAAATCCTACGTCATATGGTAGCCAGGGTCCATGGTTCAGTTTAGCCTCAACGTCAATAAAGCCGCCACCTTGAGAAATTCTCGGGGCAAAAACACGCCTGATTTGCTTAAAATCGTGGGCCGCGCCCTTGAGCTCGGAGTACATGGAATCACCGTACACCCGAGGCCCGATGGCCGACATATTCGAGATACCGACCTCAAGCCCATCTCTGAACTGGTCAAAGCCCGACAAAATTCAAGCGCCAGCCACACGCCCGAATTCAACATTGAAGGGTACCCGAGCGAAGCTTTTTTAAAACGGGTATTTGAACTTGCCCCTGACCAAGTGACGCTTGTTCCCGACCCCCCCGAAGCTTTGACTTCAAATGCGGGTTGGAAGTTTGCCAAAAACCGAGACCTTCTTAAACGAGTTGTATCTGAAATAGAAGGTCGATCGATGAGAACATCACTGTTCTTGGATGTTTTTGACTTTAATGAGGCCGACCTTAAGGCCCTGGTTGAAATTAAACCTTCTCGCGTCGAACTCTACACCGAGACCTTTGCTGATGCATTTGGCGGCTACAAGCAAGCTGAAGTATTGAGCCAGTTTGCTAGCTGCGCTCAAACGCTCATTCAGAGTGGCTTTGGTATCAATGCCGGGCACGATTTGAATCAAGATAATCTGGGAGCTTTCCTAAAAGCAGTGCCAGGGGTTCTTGAGGTCTCTATCGGGCACGCCGTGTTTTGCGAAGCCCTCGACGCCGGGCTTTCCACCACCTTGAAAAATTATTTAGAGATCGTGCGTGTCAAATAAAATTTATTGCGTAAAGGCTCTTAAAGACAATTTTATTTACGTTGTCCAAGGCGCAAATCGTGGGTGCCTTGTCATTGATCCCGGCGAAACCGAACCGGTGTCGAACTTTTTAAAACAATCTGGCCTCAAATTAGAATCCATTCTTATTACACATCACCACCACGATCATGTAGACGGCGTTATACAACTGAAAAACCAAACGAACTGCGAAGTCATCTGTTCTCGCTTTGACAAGGAACGTATTCCCGGTGTCACCAAAACTCTTGAAGATGGACAGACTTTCAGTGCTTGCGGATTTGAAATCAAAACGCTGGCTCTACCCGGCCACACGATGGGGCAAATCTCGTTCTATGTCGCTGAACTCAATGCCGTTTTCACCGGAGACACCGTGTTTGGCTGTGGCTGCGGACGCCTTTTTGAGGGAACAGCCATGGATATGTGGAATTCAATTCGCAAGCTTGGCCAGTTGCCCGCGGGTACTGAGATCTATTTTGGTCATGAATACACGAGGCGAAACATTGAATTTGTCAGGGCGTCGCTTGATACGATTGTGCCCAATGACCACGCGAGGGAAGACTGGCAAAAATTCTTAGACCAGTATGAGAACCGGTTCTTACAAAGAATGGACACACTTGGCAGATCCACACCCACGTCTATAGCCGATGAGATTTTAGTGAATCCTTTTTTTAGAGCTCAAAACGTTGAAGAATTTAAAGTTTGGCGTCTAGCGCGGGATACTTGGTAGCATTCTTTATAAGCTTTGCTTTTAAAGCTCCGCTTAGATCAAATTTGTAAAGCTCAGCAAAGCGCAAAATAAAATACAGTGAATCCGCTAGCTCATCGGCAATCTTTTCTCGTGTTTCGCTCTCATTCAACTGCTTCATAGATTCTGTCTCATTCACAAAACGAAACAGTTCAAGGAGCTCAGATGACTCTGTGACTAGACCAATTGCCAGATCTTTGGGTCCATGAAAGGGCGTCCACCCTCGCTCTTCACAAAACTCTTTAACCCAACCTTTCAACTCGTCCAATGTCGCGCTCGAATCTTTTTTCATATGCGTACATCTAGTTGAATTCGACTGTGATGTTAAGCCAATTTTGTGCAATTCCGATAAGTTCCTTAAGTCATGACGAGAGGGAGCGAGAAGAATGCAAATCGACCTTGGTCGAATGCTGTTGGCACTTGCCATTTCAATGGCCTGCTACATT
>JBGSQJ010000018.1:0-9407 GCA_041738165.1 Bdellovibrionales bacterium | reverse complement strand
ACGAGAGTTTATATTGAACCCCTAAAAGTAGCCTATGTAGAAAAAATTCTTCGTAAAGAGCGGCCCGATGCCATTATCCCCACCTTAGGTGGGCAAACGGCGCTGAATTTGGCCTTAGATTTACATGGTTCAGGTGTACTCGATGAATTGGGGATCCAAATGTTGGGCGCGAACCCCGAAGTCATTCGCGCAGCTGAAGATCGTGAAAAATTCAGTGCGCTTCTTAAGGGTATCGGTGCGAAATCTCCTAAGAGTCACATGGTGCGAACTTTTGAGCAGGGCTTAGATGTGGCATCGGACCTTGGGCTCCCCTTGATACTGAGGCCAAATTACACTCTGGGAGGCGGAGGCGGGGGCGTGGCCTTTTCGCTCGAGGAGTACCAATCTAAGTTGGTCACTGCACTGAGTGAGAGCCCGACTTCAGAAGTATTGGTCGAATCTAGCATTATGGGGTGGAAAGAGTTTGAGCTCGAAGTCATGCGGGATCGCGCGGGAACTTTTGTCGTCGTTTGCTCCATCGAGAATGTGGACCCATGTGGAGTTCACACCGGTGACAGCATCACGGTCGCGCCTCAACAGACTTTGTCGGATGCCGAGTACCAGGCTATGCGAGATGAAGCGTATAAAATTGTTGAGGCTGTTGGGGTGCAAACGGGTGGCGCCAATATTCAATTTGCTGTGCATCCTGAGACCGGCGAGCGAGTGGTTATTGAGATGAATCCAAGGGTCAGCAGATCGTCCGCATTGGCCAGTAAAGCCACGGGCTTTCCTATCGCAAAAATTGCGGCATTGTTGGCGGTAGGGTATGAATTGGCCGAACTCCGAAACGACATCACCGGCACGACTCCCTGTTGCTATGAGCCGGCTCTCGATTATGTCGTCACAAAGATACCAAGATTTGCATTTGAAAAATTCGCAGGTACAAAAGATCAACTCACCACACAGATGAAAAGTGTGGGAGAGGTCATGGGCGTTGGTCGAACGTTCAAAGAATCAATCCAAAAAGCCATTCTTTCACTCGAAGAGAGTCCCGAAGGCGCGCGGCCCGTTGCCTTGGATCAAGACAAGCTCAGTTTTGCCAACAGCCAGAGACTGTTTCATCTTTTTCAAGCCTTTCGAGAGAACCTGAGTGTTGAGGAGGTGAATAGAATTACGCAAATTCACCCTTGGTTCTTAGAGCAGATTGAGGCCATTGTGAAAATGGAAGCTCGATTAGAGAAAGATGGGCTCACTCAAATCTCGCTCAAACAAGCAAAGAAGATGGGATTTTCAGACGCCGCAGTGGCTAGGTGTGTGGGTCTTCATCCAGACGAGATCACGAGCAAGCGGGGTGCATGGAATTTGCGTCCGGCCTTTTTAAGAATCGACACGTGCGCCGGCGAGTTTCAGTCAGAAACTCCTTATTTTTACTCGACCTATCACAGTGAACCGATCGAATTTCGGCCACATGAGGGTCAGTATGTGGCCCTTTTGGGCAGTGGACCCAACCGAATCGGTCAGGGAGTGGAATTCGACTACAGCTGCGTCAGATCGGTTCGTCAGTTTCAAAAGAGTGGTTATCGAGTGGCGATGATCAATTCTAATCCAGAGACCGTCTCGACCGACTATGACACCTCAGATGCTTTGTTTTTTGAGCCCATAACCACTGAGAACGTGCTTGAAGTTTTGAAACACGTGAATCCAATTGGCTTTATCGCTCAACTTGGTGGCCAATCTCCAATCAATTTGGCTTCTGAAATTGTCGCCCGAGGGTTCAAACTCATTGGTTCGAGTTTAGAGAGTATTGAGCTCGCTGAAGATCGTGGTCAATTTGCACGTATATGCCGTGAGCTTGATTTTCATATCCCACTTTCGGGAATGGCGGCTGATCTTCAAGAGGCTCTCGCAGTCGCGGCAGATATTGGTTACCCGATCATTTGTCGACCGAGTTACGTGCTAGGTGGTCGCCGTATGGAGATCATCGAGTCGGCCGATGAGCTCAGAACTTATTTTGATCGCTTTTCGGCTTGGATTAGCCCGAGAACACCCTGTTTAATGGACCAATTTTTAGATCGAGCTCTTGAAGTGGATGTGGATCTAGTGAGAGGGCCTGATTGGACCGTCATCGGCGGGATCATTGAGCACATTGAAGCGGCGGGCGTTCACAGTGGGGATAGCATGGGCGTTGTGCCGCCACAAAGGCTCAAGAGTGAAACCTGTGATTCGATTGAAAGAATGAGCGTTCAGCTGGCTGACAAACTGGGTGTACTTGGCTTTCTCAACTTACAGCTGGCTATTCGAGACGATGATATTTTCATTCTCGAGGCCAACCCCAGAAGCTCTCGCAGTGTTCCGTTTATCGCCAAAGCCACAAAGGTTCCACTCGTCGACCTGGGGGTACGAGGGATGCTTGGGGATTTGGCATCAGACGTGCGCCCAGAGCAGTACGATTGGCACAAAAGCGAAATGGTCAGTGTAAAAGGCGTCGTCTTTCCCTTCAAAAAGTTTCCAGACTCAGATTCAATTCTCGGGCCCGAGATGAAATCCACCGGTGAGTCTATGGGCCGTGCGAGAAACTACGATGAGGCCTTGCTCAAGGCCATTGTTGGGGCTGGCTCGCAGTTGCCAAGTGAAGGCGAAGCTATGCTTTCTCTTCGCGACAAAGACAAGCATGAGCTTCTTCCGAGCATGAGAACTCTAATCAAGATGGGATTCAGTCTGAGCGCGACCAAGGGGACTGCGTCGTTTTTGCAAGAAAACGGGTTGCCATGTGAGGTTGTAAAGAAAGTTCATGAGGGCCGACCCCATTGTGTAGATCGAATTCGCTCTGGGCAAGTGGCCTTTGTGATCAACACAACGTCAGGGAGAACTTCGATCGAGGCATCGTTTGGAATTCGCCGAAGCTGTGTGGACTACACAATTCCCTGTTTGACTGAGAGTGATGCCGCTCAGGCCTTTGTCGTGGCTCTTGAAAAAAGACGGCAAGGCGATTTCGAAGTTGAGGCTCTCTGATCCATGCCGCTGCTCACGGTCGAGCGACTAAAAAAATCGTACAGACGGGGACTGTTTGGTCAAACGACGACCGTCCTCAATGATTTAAACTTTACGGTTCAGTCAGGCTCTATCACTGGTTTTTTGGGCGCCAATGGCGCGGGTAAAACTACCACCATGCGGTGTATTTTGGATTTGGACTTTGCCGATGAAGGTGAGGTTCGTTTTTTTGGATCAAAGCTTGATCTTGCGGCCAAAGCCAAAATTGGTTTCTTGCCGGAGCATCCGTATTTCTATCGCCATCTTTCGGGAGTCGAATTTCTCGAGTTTTATGCGAATCTCAGTCGAGCGTGGAAGCCGGGCGTGTTGCGAGATCGCATCCAATATCTTTTGAAGCGAGTGGATCTGGAATTTGCTCAGCATCGACAATTGGCTTCCTATTCAAAGGGCATGCTTCAAAAAATTGGCGTTGCACAAGCGTTGATCCACGAGCCTGAACTCGTGATTTTAGATGAGCCCATGTCTGGTCTTGACCCCGATGGACGTTTTGCCATTTCTGAAATCATTCGCGATATCTCAAAAGGTGGACAGACGGTTTTCTTTAGCACCCATTTGCTTCACGACACAGAAAAAATTTGCAATGAGCTGGTGATGATTCGAGCTGGAAAACAAGTTTTTCAAGGCCGGATTGACTTGTTGCTTCGGGCTGACAATGCTCCGTTTGAACTTTTGTGGCATGGCGGAGGTCAAGCCAAAACCGAAGTGCTCCCTTCCGAAGCTGAGCTGCAGGTAAGGCTTTCAAAAATTTTGAGTGAAGGTGGGGCGATTGTCGAAATTCGAAGAGCCAAAGTTTCTCTAGAGGAAGTGTTCGTTCGCTTGGCCATGCGGGAGTCTGAGACTTGAGAGTCATTTGGATTTTGGCTAAGACCACGTTCAAAGAAGTGATTCGAGATCGAATACTCTATGCCCTGTTACTCTTTGCCTTGATGCTCATCGGACTGAGTCTAGCCCTTGGACAATTGAGTTTTGCGGAGCAAGAGAGGATCACCTTTAATTTTGGCCTGAGTGCCATTCATCTGGCCTCGGTCGTGCTCTCGATTTTTATCGGCAGCACTTTGGTGTTCAAAGAGATAGACAAGCGAACGATCTTGACGATTTTAGTTCGTCCACTGACTCGAACTCAGTTTGTTCTTGGTAAGGCTCTTGGCCTCACGCTGTTGATTTTAACTATGATCCTTGGGCTCTCAAGTGTTTTGGCTCTCGTGCTATGGGGCTTAGGAGTAAAAATTCCTCTTGTTTACGTAGTGATTCTATTGGGACTTTTTGGAGAGTCGTTGGTGCTACTTGGCCTCACTCTTTTATTGGCAATGGTGCTCCGGCCGATTTTAGTGGTTTGTGTGACAGGCGGATTGTTTTTGATTGGTCACTGGCAAGGCAGCTTGAATTATTTCGCCGAAAAAGACCCCGCAGGGGCGCTGCCTTACATTGCCGCAATCACTCGTTATGGACTACCTAATCTCGAGCGGCTGAATTGGAAGGACTTGGTTCTTTACCAGCAAGACATTGTCTGGTTCGATAAGATATCGGACCTGGGATATGGGGTGGCTTGGGCGCTATTTTGCGTATCTGTGGCCGCACTTTTGTTTAAGAGGAAAGATGTTAGCTGAAGCCCTCACAGTATTTGTTTTTGGACTCCTATTTGGCAGCTTTGCAAATGTGGTGATCGCGCGTCTGCCTAAAGGCAAAAGCGTTGTTTACCCCCGCAGCCATTGCCCCAAGTGCAAGTCCCTGGTCTCGTGGTACGACAATATTCCCGTGTTATCGTGGGCCTTGCTGCTCGGTCGGTGCCGAAGCTGCAAGCAGGGGATTTCGATTCAATATCCACTTGTTGAACTGGTGATTGCGGTATTGATGACGGCCGTGTTTGTGCGATTTGGGAAATCTTGGCTCACGGTCGAGTATCTCTATTTTGTTTGGGCGTTGGTGGTGGTTTCGTTTATTGATCTAGAGTTGATGATTCTGCCAGATCGTCTCACGCTCTCAGGCATTGTCATTGGACTCGCAGGTGGAGCCCTCAACCCAGAGCGAGATTTTATGTCGAGTCTAATGGGTGTGCTTATGGGGGGTGGCTTTTTGTGGTTGATTGCCTACCTCTATCTGGTCTGGCGAAAGGCTGAGGGGATGGGTGGCGGCGATATCAAGCTCTTAGCTTGGATAGGTGCCGTGTTAGGCTGGAAGGCTATTCCCTTTGTCATATTGAGTGCGAGTATTATGGGAAGTCTAGTTGGAGTTGCGCTTTTGATGAGGCCACAAAACAGTCTAAAGTCTGTAATTCCCTTTGGTCCCTATCTTGCGCTCGGCGTAATTCTGTACCTTTTCGGAGGTCAGGTCATCGGCGAGTGGTACATAGGTCTGTTTCTGCCATCCTTCAGCCCAGTGCATTGACAAGAAATTGGCGGTTCGATTTAATTTACAGTGGAAATAAAGGCTTACTGCGCTGAGGCAAACGCGAAAATGTTTTTCAAATCGAAGAAACTAATCGGCCTCGACATTGGCACAGCCAATATCAAAATGGCCGAACTGGACGTCGGGCGCAAGAGCGCCAAGTTGATGCGCTTTCATATCGCGCCGACACCTGCGCGCGCGATCAACGGCGGTGAAGTTGTGGATCCTGCGGCGATATCGGACGCGATTAAGTCTATGGGATTTGAATTGGCCAGCAAAAGAAAAAATGTGGCCGTTGGCCTTTGGGGTACGTCGGTCATCACGAAGAGAATTTCAATCCCTAAAATGGATCAAAGTTTGGTTGCGGGGCAAATTCGCTGGGAAGCCGAGCAATATATTCCGTTTGATATAAATGAGGTCAACATCGACTTCAAAATTCTCAAACACTTTCAAAGTGCACAAGAAAGCATGGACGTGCTGCTCGTGGCTGCTCGTCAAGACATGGCCTACTTGTATCAAGACATTGTTCAGGGTGCGGGGATGAACTGCTCGGTCATCGACGTTTCAGCATTTGCATTGGCCAACGCCTATCTATTGAACTACGAGAATCCCGCTGGCCAGGCCGTGGCGCTTGTCAATATCGGCGCCGCCATCACCAGCTTTGTGGTCGTTGACGGCGGAGAAGTGGTGTTTGCTCGCGATATCCCTGTTGGTGGGCTGACCTATTCGTCAGAGATTCACAAGTCTATGGGAATCAGCCTAGAAGAAGCCGAGGCGATGAAGTTATCGGCCTGCAATGGGCAAGCGGCTCCAGATGAAGTGACCAAAATAATTCAGTCGAGCCACGGTCAGATTTGCGAGGAGGTGCAGGGAAGTTTGGACTTTTTCTTAAACACTTCTCCAGGCGCGCAGGTCTCTCACTTTGTCGTGAGCGGAGGAGCTTCGCGAACCACAGGGCTCGTTAAAGCCCTGTCCGAACACACCAAGGTTAGATTTGAGCCCTTTGATCCCTTTGTTCGAGTTCAATCAGCAGATCGATCGATGACGATGGAATACCTCAATGAGATTCGAGAATTTGCCGCTATCGCGATTGGACTTGGCTCGAGATCGGCGGGCGACGCATGATTCGTATAAATTTAATCCGAAACAAAGTTCAAGACGGGGCAACTCAGGTCGGTGAACCTGGTGGCGGCGGCAGCGGCGGCGACAAATCGGAAGTGCGCCTGGCTTTGGTTAAATTGTTTCTTATGCTCTTGCCTATGATTGCGCTATACTTTTTTGAACATCAAAATCTCGATCAGATGAAATCGCAAGTGGCGGGACTTCGTCAACAAATGCAAATTCTCGAAGGAGAGGCGGCTCAAAAGCAACTCGAAGCTGACTCTGTCGCCGATGTCGAAGAACAAGCCAAGGAACTCGAAGACAAAATGGCCGTTATACGAAACCTATCCAGGCTTAGACTTAGAGAAATCAAAACACTCGATCTCATGCAATCCGTAATTCCAGAAAAGGTTTGGCTCAAAAAGGTAGAATATGAGGCGGATGCCGAAGATATTACGACGGGGCTGTTCAACGTGTCAGGGGGCGCTGGGACAACTGAAGATCTTTCTGAATTTGTGAAGCGACTTGAAGAAAGTCGATATTTGAACAGAGTGATCATAGTTAAGAATCAAGAGCTTGAGATAGGTAAGGCTGGGCAATTGGTTCGCGACTTTAACTTTCGTGCGGGAGTTGGGGTAGCCAAATGAATCTAACGGATGCGCTCAATAGATTGACGACCATTCGCGCTCTCTTGCTCGGATTTATGATGGCGGCCATCTACTATTTTGTGGTTTTTGACGGCGGAGGGTCCTACGCCGCACAAATATCCACATTGCAGGGACAGATCAAGGAAATGCAAACCAAGATCAATGCGGCGCACGCCAAAGTCGAGCGGGCCAACGTTTACAAGCAGGCGGCCTCTGAGCTCGGAGGCAAAATTCAGCAAATGATGAGCGTCATTCCTGAGTCGTTCAATGTGTCAGATTTGATGAGCATCGTTTCAAAAGAGGTTGAGACGGTGGGCTCATCTTTGATCAACATAGCCCCGCAGCCAGCTCGACCGTCGCTTGTGGCTCCTGAGTTTGAAGAATTTATGGTCACTATCAATGTAGATGGAAGTTTTAATCAGCACATGATGTTGCTTTCGAACCTAACAAAGGTGAATCAGATTTTGGTGACGAGAAAATTTGAGTTGTCATTGAACGGCCAGCCAGTCCCCGGTGTTCCGCCATTGGTGAAGCTGATGGCTACAGTGGTGGCCTATCGCTACAAGGGCAAGGAGGCTATTTGAGTCGAGACGCAAAAGTCTTAGCGGCGTATCTGGCCACCGGAATTTTTTCGGTTGCATTAGCCTTTGCGGTTTCGGTTCAGTGGATGGGCCGGTCATCGGCACAAGAGGGCGGCAGCGCTGAATCAGCTCCAGGAGATTCTCCGTCCGAATCGGGTCTGCCTAGCGCTGCAGATTTAGAACAACTTGGGCAGGCTCCACCCAATTCCGCCCAATCTGATCTGCAAGAGATTGAAGGTTTTTTGCAGCCCTACATCTATGACACCAATAATCGCCGAGATCCGTTCGAGGTCTATCCGGATTTTGTACCGTCCTACACACCCACTGATCCCAACCAGGGCCTTGGGCTAGATCAAATGAGATTGGTTGGAATTATGTGGGACATCAAAAAGCCCAAAGCCATGTTTCAATTGCCGACCAATGAGATTCGAGTTTTTGGACGCGACGAAAGCATAGGAAATCGCGACGGTTATATTGCGGCCATTCGAGAGGGAGAAGTCGTGGTGGTCGAGTCTTCAAATCGAAAGGGCGAAACTGTTTATCGCACGAGAGTGCTTCGCATTGAGCGGTAGTTCTGGTTTAATAGTCTAAGGTCGAACGATCTAAGGAGTGTCACGGATGATACGCTTAACTACTCTTTCCCTATTTTTATTTTCACTCACCATTGGTCTGACCTCGTGTACATCGGCATCGAACTCTGGCGATGACGGTGATGAGCTCAGTGCCATTGACGACTCTGAAGAGGGCTCAATTGGTAGTGGTGATGAGGGCGCAGAAGACAGTGACTTCGCTTCTGAAGATGACAGTGAATTTGACGATGAATTCAGTGAAGACACAGTTGAATCCGAATTGTCTGAGCAAGATGAACCTGCGGCCACAGAAGAAGAAGCTCCTGTTGAAGAATATGCGGCTGGCGAGGACCAGCAAGAAGAGCCGGCCTCGGAAGATGACATTGAGAGCGAACTCTCGAGTGAAGAGTCAGGTGACGTGGTTGGCTCAGACATAGAGCCGACTCCAGATTTGGCAGAACAAGCTCCTGTCAAAGTCGAAGGTATTCGGTACATGAATAATTCAGCAGGCGGGACCGTAGTGATTGAAACTTCTCAGCCTGTTGCTTATCAAACCAGAATGAATCCTGGAACTGGTCAGTTCGTAATTGAATTGGCCAATGTTCAACTCCCGGTTGAGCTTCAAAGGTCTGTGGTCCCGGGCGGCTCTTCGACTCGAATTGCGGGCATCAACGCCTATCAGAGTGCTGGCTCAACCACGGCCAGAGTTGTCGTGCAATTGATTGGTCAACTTCAAGGCGAGCCCATTGTTCAGCAAGAGGGCACGTCATTGGTGGTGGTTCCGCCGGCGGCCCCTTCAGTGGTTGCGAGCAGCGAGCCTGTTGCGGTGCCGTCTAGCCCAGAGTCCTCGTCGCCACTCGCCGCGCGAACTTTGAGCGATTTCCTTACTGGAGACCAAAAGTTTTACGGACGAAAGATTTCTCTTCAAATCAAAGATGCCGATATTCGCGATGTGATTAACTTTCTTTCCGAAGAGAGCGGTTCGAACATTGTGATTTCAGAAGAGGTGAAGGGCACGATTTCGGTAAAACTTCGCCAAGTGCCTTGGGATCAAGCCCTAGTGATGATCATGAAGACCAAAAACCTGGGCTATG
>JBGSQJ010000013.1:0-3416 GCA_041738165.1 Bdellovibrionales bacterium | reverse complement strand
TTTTAACCTCCATTAAATTAAAGAAGAGGGGCTAACAGACCTCACAACAGACCTGAAAACGGCGTTAAAAAATAGCGAATTGGCGGAACTATTTGTTTCCAAAAAGTAAATAGTATGACAAACACTTAACCAAATGGATTTGGTCAAAGTTCGCTACTTTTTAAAAATAGTCGACACGGGCTCAATGAGCCGGGCGGCTGAAGTTTTAAATGTGTCCGCTTCGGCTTTGTCAAAGGCCACTCACCTGTTAGAAGAGCAATTGGGCATCCCGCTCGTCACCACCTCTGGCCGCAACATTGTGATCACAGACGCCGGAAAGGTATTCGCCAAAGAGGCCCGCAAACTCGTGCGCGATGTCGAAGATCTCAAAGATCGGCTGAAGCTCAGTGCGGCCCCAAAGAGTCAAATTCGGCTCGCCACCTTTGAGGTCTTTTCGACCTACTTCTTGTCAGCACTCAATGGTCTTGGTTGGGAAGATCAATCCTTGGTGCTTCATGAGTTGCTCCCGGGAGAAATTGAGCGCGCAGTCGCTGAGGGCAAAGTGGATTTTGGAATCACCTACCAACCTGTGCCACTGCCCGAAATTGATTTGCTTAAAATCATGTCAATTGAAATGGGCGTGTTCACAAGCGCCAATGCATTTGAAGGCGTACCCCAGGCCGAATTGCCCTTCGTCGTCCCGGTTGAGCCACTTTGGGGTGAAGCCACCAGGGTCAAAGGGCTCGATGGTTGGCCAGCCGATGCCTATGATCGCAAGATCAAATATGAGGTGACCTTAATGGAGTCGGCGCTTGAGCTTGTACGCCAGGGGCGAGCTGCGGGGTATTTTCCAAAATTTATCGTGGCTGAGCACAACAGGCGTTACCGCGAAAATCTTCACCTCGCTCGGCGTAGATCTCACTACGGCGGGCGGGTTTGCATGACCGATGTTTTTATAGTCAAGCGGCGAAATGAAACCGAAAATTCGGTGCACAAACAAATCGCCAAACAGATTCGAAAAATCTGCGCTCAGTGAGGTTTTGACATCGAGAGGCAAAAAGTGGCCCTTTAAGTCTGGCACAGTTCCATTGGCCGACGCAATGCGGTCGCCAATAAACCATTGGACGACGCACGCTCAATGACTAACAATCAACCAAATTTTTACAACCAGGGGGCAACGTGAACGTTCAGTTTTTACTAAGGTCATTTCTCATACTCAGTTTTGGTATAGGTGCGAGTGCGGGAGCCGAAACAGCTGTCGAAATTATGACCAGTGCGTGCAAAGCTTTTGATGGCGCAAACAGTGGACGAATGAAGATTCACGTTTCGGTTGACGACGATATCGTCGATGACACCAAAATCCAACAAAACTACATAGTCGACATTCAGATCAAGCGGCCCAATAAGTTTAGAGCGACCACCCAAGGCGATCACACGGCCGCGGTATATTTTAATGGAGACGTGATCTCAGCGGTGGATTTTGGCAAAAATCTTTATGCGCGCCGATTCTTAAAAGGCAATATTCCCGAGCTTTTGGCTGAGGCCGAGCGAATGAATATTCCTACTCCCATGCTCGATTTTTTTGAGCGACAGCACTGCTTAGATAGTCTGCAAGTGGCAACGAGCAGTACGGTTTTAAAAGACCTTATGCTGAATGGTCAGGTCGTTAAACACTTAGCCTTTCGTAATGACACAGACAAAATCGACTGGCAGGTTTGGGTCGCAGAAGCCAACGGCCGTCGATCGATTAAAAAAGCCGTGATCACGTCACGCTATTTAACCGAGCAACCTCAGTACCAATTCACGGTCTTGTCTGAAGAACTCGATGTCCGACTCGACGATGACAACTTTGACTTTTTTGCTTACGAAGGATTATCTCGCGTACCGTTTTTGGCAGAATTGGACGAAAACACCGAGCCGATGTACCGTCGCCCAGTGGCGCGCCGAACGGCTCGTCGCACAACCCGGCGGGTGGTTCGCCGCAGTTACATTCGGCAGTTGCCAGCGGGCTGCGTGTACCGCAGCGGCACGTACCGTTGTGGAAGTGTTTACTACCGCGCGGTCCTTGAAGACGGCGTGACGGTTTACATTGTAGTCAATCCGTAAACCATCTGGGCAACCGTGTGTACCAACAGGGTTGCCCTGGTTTATATTTGACTGGCCAGGGTTTGCCTTTGCTAATCAGGATCGGCCGATTCATCATCACTTCGTCCCTTCGATTGTAAATGAAGGCAGTGAAGATTCGCTTGGCGATGCTTGTGAGTTTCGAATTGACGAGTTTAAGGCGAGACCGTCGTTGCAACCTCCGCGAAGAGTCTCGCCAGTTGGAATTTCGCTGGGAGACAATTTGATCAATTGAATCGGGTCACTCCATGGATCAGCCGCCGAGGCTCGTTTTGAATACCTGTAACTCCCACCAAATTTGTAAAACTCAACACTAATTTCAGAGAAAGCCGACCACATCTCCCTGGCATCGATGGGCCCTGGTGATGAAAGAAGACGTGCGAAGTCATCGACCCGGCTTATCCAAGCCCTCTTTAAGTTTCGGTTTAAATTCTGTTCTTCAATAAATTTTCTATGAAAGCCAAGACGATCCTTGATGAGATGGACGGTCGATTCATTCTCAACAAGACTGATTTTTCCAAGATTTCCTTTTGCATTTGTAGCCGTCTTGAAAAGGTAGGTTGTGGCGACATGCACACTCAGAAAGCCGTCGTCGTCTAAATATTGATTAGACTGCCCAGTTGAGGGGTTGGTGAGCGTGATCGCCAATGCTCCAGGAGCTGCATCGGTTGCAAAATTGACGTTGTAGGTGGTCTTTGTGCCGCCGCCGCAAGCAAAGGCTGGGGTAGAGGTTGCAAAAATCAAAACAACAAATAGGTTTAGCCAGCTTGTTTTCATACAGTTTCCCCCCTAATAGAGCTTGAAAAGGCTTGCAGACCTAGAATCTCACTTTAGTGGAGAGCTTTAAAATTATGTCGAAGCAATGATTGCTTAGAACTTCGACGAATTCATATTGAATGTCTCAATTTGAGACATTGTTCGGTGAGCGTGATATTTTAAAACAGATAGCGATCGCAAAATTTTGCGGCTATTTGACCGAGTCGGCGAACAGGCCTGGGCAAAATTTCGAATATCTTACCTGCGTGCAAGGCCCCTGACCTTAGACGATCATAGTAGACGACCTGATCCTTTACGAAAAGCGAGCGCTGGCGCATTTTTGTCTGAAATTCGCTAAGAGAGCGCGCCAGTTCAGCATTCGTTTGGGTTCTCAAAATTTCAGAAACTAAAACCGAGTCAGCAAAAGCGTTGCTCACGCCAAGGCCAGTGAACGGATCGACTTTGCGGGCTCCGTCGCCAATGATCACGATGGGGACTTCTGGGCTTAACCAATCCGTGAAGTGCGAAACTTGACCACCTTCGATTCGAAAGGTGTC
>JBGSQJ010000012.1:0-1530 GCA_041738165.1 Bdellovibrionales bacterium | reverse complement strand
CGAGCTTTCGTTAGATTGACCCCAGAATGGCGAGGACAGGGGGCCTTTGAGGGCCTTGAGAGTTTTTCTCATGTCTGGCTCTTGTCATTCTTTCACGCCTCAACCGCCAAGGGGACTTCGACGAAAGTTCACCCCCCCAGACTCGGCGGCGAGAAAATAGGCGTCTTTGCCTCGCGTAGTCCCCATCGTCCCAACTCGATCGGGCTAAGCCTGGCGAGACTGCTTGAAGTCAAAGGCGACACTCTTTATTTAAGTGAGGTCGATCTCATCGAGGGCACTCCGATCTTTGACATCAAACCTTATTTGCCAGCGGGAGATCGTCCCGAGCTGTTCACCGGGGGCTGGACCGATGGGCTCGCCAGTGAAAGGTGGAATGTGCGGTTTTCTGATTCGGCAGAACTGACCTTTAATTGTGTCGAACCATTAGAGAGTGAACGCCTTCGGCGCCTGATCGTCGAAGTGGTCAGCCTTGATCCACGCCCGAAGTCTTACAAATCAATGAAAGACTTTGAGTTTGCGGTTCAACTAGCGGACCTCGATGTGTTTTTTAAGTTCGACGAAAATGAAATTGAAATCACCCGAATTCAATTGATTGCGAGCCGAGCGGATCTTCGGCTCAGCAGAGCGACTCCTACACTGCAAACAAGCAAGGCGGTTGAGCAAAGCCCGAGTGCGGCTCCAAGCCCCCAAATATCAGTCAAATAACCAAGTGTAACGTGCATCAGCACAGTGCTTAAAAACCCGCAGCCAAGTACAAAACCAAGCGCATGAGCCGAAGCATTTCCAAATAGCCGCGTGACTTGATCCATCGCCACGGGGAAAAATGGCGCCATAAAGACGCCTGAAAACACCACCAGCAGTGGATTGAACATCAACCCTGCCCAGAACACCAAGCCCCCGCCCAGACTACTGAAAAACAAAACGCTCTCGTTATTTAGTCTTTTGAGATCGACAAATGAAAAAAACAATCGGCCACTGAGGAGGCATACAAAAAAGCCTGTGAGGTAGGAGTTGGCCGCAATGGGATCTATGCCCTTTTCCATTCTGAGCCATTGCACGAGCCTTGTAGACACCGAGATCTCGCCCCAAAGATAGCACGACATGATCAAGGCAAATACAATGCAGGTTTGCCACTGCGACTTCGTCATTGAAACAGGCGCCATTTCACCCGTTTGTTTTTTAGGCTTAGGCATCGTGAACGCGAGCAAAGTCAAAGCGATTGGCAAAAAGCCAACAGCGAAAAAGGTCTGTCGCCAATCGAAACCAAAATATCGAAAGCCCGATGCAAAAAGGGGCGCCGAGAGCGCCGCAAGCCCATACATGCTGTGCAGCCCCGCCATCAGCCGCCGCCGCGAACCGCCGCTTGAACCCTCAAACACTAGCGAGTTTTGCGAAAGATTGAGCGCGCCAAAAGCCAAACCAAAAACCGATGAAGCGAGCACCAATCCCGTGAGATCTGTGATTTGAGAAGTAATCAAAAAGCCGATTCCCAAAACCGAACTCGCTACCGCCAGCAGCGACAGCGATGAG
>JBGSQJ010000001.1:0-1949 GCA_041738165.1 Bdellovibrionales bacterium | reverse complement strand
TCACAATAGCGTTGGTACAACTTAGGGTCTCAGGTCGTCTACGTTTTGTCTCAATTGATCGACAAAGAATCCTCGCTGGCATTGGTAAGAGGCGATTTGGATTTTTCGATCAGTTTGTGGCAGCTGAAGACTCTCATCAGGCTCTCGACCTAGTCACTCGGATGCTACCCAAGGATCTCAAAAACACTTTGGTTCTTGAACAGCCTGAACTTACAAAATCGCTTGACGTATCTAGAAGCGAAATTCTGCAACTCCGGCTCGAAGACAACCCTGCAGTGGCCTACAATCAAAGTATTCACGAGTACTACGATTGGAAGGTCGATATTCCAATTGATCCAATGTGGGCAAAGCAAGCTCACCCCACTTTCTCTCTGGATTTGACAAAATTCAAAATCCCTTATGTTTGGCCCTGGGACATACAATATCTAGGCTATTCAGACTTATTTTTAGGGCCCATCACTTCGCACTATTTTTCTCAGCCCCTGACTTACTACCCCAGCTTCAGCATTTCCTTCGCAGCGGAACCGGGAAGTTACTGCTACATGTATCAACACGAGTGGTACCTGACTCAAGTTAGACCCAAACTCTATCGTGAATTTTACGCTCCCGAGATGCCCGGCTGTCAGCTCTATCTAAATGGCGGCGTGATGAGCGGAAAAACGGAATGGCTTGGCCCTTATGTCACCAATGACATTGGTGATGGCCTAGAAGCAGAACAGCCCCTCAAACAAGTAAGCCTAGCCGGCTTTTACCCCCAAAACATCGACTCAGATCGGTCGCCCTATGCTCGCAATGAGCCTACTGAGGTCACCCAATTTGGGCCAAACTCGGTCACATTTCGCATCGAAAACTCCAGAGATGGTTTATTTTACTATGCGGACTCATTTTCGACTGAGTGGGTGGCATACTTGAATGACTCTCCGGTGCCTATTTTCAAGGCAAATTTCAATTTTAAAGCGGTGTTCGTACCCAAAGGTACCCACACCGTTCAGTTTCGCTTTGAGCCCTGGCCCTATCACTGGTTTTTCTCTCTGTTCCTTTGGCTTTCAGTTCCCGCTTTGATTTTCATAGGTCGAATCAATTGGCACTCAGACTAGTCTATAGGACTCGGCCAAAAGACTCTTGAAAACATTGCCACTTAGGGCTATTCCTTCTTAGTGGCTCTATCGACTAGCGCAAAAATTTTTAGAGAGGCCGTTCGGGCTCGAATATCGCCTCGCGTTAATCATCTTATTCTCCACATTACTAACATTTGTAACTTTCGTTGCAATCATTGTTTTGTGGAATTTGAGAAAAAGCCTGTCGACCTGACCCTTGATGAAATCAAGCCGCTAGCTGAGACTTTTAAAAATTTGATTTGGCTGGATATTGGCGGCGGGGAACCCTTTTTACGCAATGATCTGGCTGAAATTATCGGGATGTTTCGTGCCGAAGAAGTCTCTATCCCTAGTAACGGTTGGTTTACAACCAAGATGGTCGACCAGATTGGTATTCTAGAGAAGAAACGTGATTTAAAAAAAGTGATCCTAACTCTATCGATTGATGGTTTACCGCAAACCCATGACGAAATTCGCGCGAAACAGGGCAGTTTCAAACAAGTACTTGAAAGTTTTAAAGCCATTCGATCTCGATTTCCTGAACTACGAATTAAGATCAACACCGTTTTGAACAAACGCAACCAGGATGAGCTAATTGAGCTTATGGAGATCGTCTACAAAGATTTCAAACCGGATTATCATGGAATTTTGTTTTTAAGGGGCTCCCCATTGAACGACACATACAGCTTGCCGGAAGTCGAAAAAATTCGACGACTTGAAGACGAGATTTTTGAGGTTCAAAAACAATATGAGTATGGTCGTTCAGGACTAATGGCCAATGTGACCAAAAATTATCAGTCTATAAAACGCGAAATTGCCAACAAGATCATCGAAGAAAAAAATCAAGTTATC
>JBGSQJ010000452.1:0-3647 GCA_041738165.1 Bdellovibrionales bacterium | reverse complement strand
CAAGAAAAATCTTTTGAATACTCAGGAAGGGATGTTGCGCTGAGTGTAGTAGGCCCCTTGACTAACTCGGGTTCTTTGAACGGCCGACTAATGGATCTGCTCAGGATTTTGTCAAATGTCATAAATAATAGTGTAGAGAGTGTCCATCAAGATCGTCGGTTGAATGTGAAAGTCACAGTTGAAGTTGGCAATAAAGAGGGTGAACGGGAATTGATTATAAGAGTTCATGACAATGGTAGGGGCATCCCAGAAAAAATTTCTAATCAATTAAGGATGGGGCAATCTATTTCTACAAAACCTAAGGGCAACGGACTTGGGTTTCAGTCGGCGATACAGTTGGCAAAAAATTGGGATTGGGATCTTCAGCTATTTTCAAGGCCAAATGAAGGTACAGTCGTAACACTAAGTCTCCCGATTGTGGACAAATAGCTGCCAGAAATTTTCTAGTCCAACATGGCGCCAGCTTGCGCGCCCGCTCGTTCGCCTAGCCTTGAGGCCAGCTGAGATCAATGGATATGTATGGATACGCAGAGCTATATTGGCCGGGTAATGGTAATCGATTAGAATTTAAGATGATGATCATTAGGTTCTTAGATTGTTTACATAGGGTGGCTTTGACTGCTAGGGCCGGCGTGTTTTGTGTGGCCTTTTTTGCCTGTGCGAACGCTCTCGCGATTGGTGCAGTTCGTATGAAAAATCCTGTGGAGTGCGGCCAACGTAACAGCCAAACTTCGGCGCTCCAAAGTCTCGTGCACAAAGTTGGTGTATTTTATGAGACGGAAGGTGAAGAAAAAGAAGACCGAATGACTGAATCTGAATATGCGTTGAAGCATGGGATTGCGATTGAAGAGGTTAGAAAGAAGTATGGAGCTACTGGGCAATTCTTGTGCTACAGCTCCTCAGGAGAGACGCAAGGTACTGCAAATGTAACCGTGAAGAACAATATTATTACGACATCCGCTCACCTTTTGTTTGATAGAAAAACATGTAAGACACTCAACTCGCCCCAAAATTGCAAGATTGTTTTGAGTAGCAATTCTGAGGGCAAGCCGGTAAAACAAGAAATTAGAGTAGAGTCCTTGATTGAGTCGGGATTTGACTGTGGGAGTGGCCGAAAACCGAACCCTACCTATGATTGGGCCATTTTAAAATTGGCCGCTAATGCTGATACTAATGCCTATTCACTGCCAACAGACGAGGACATTTTGAATCTAAAACGTGGAGTAACCGCAGTTACGGCTGTGCAAGGTCAACAGGTTGATTTTTTTAGAATGGACAAGTCCGGTCAACGATATAAGCCGATCAAATCAATTGGCGATAGTGAGGTGGGGGATGTTTGGATCGGGAGCAATGGAATATTAGAAGCGCTGGTCACTGCAGTAGACAATTCCAGTGGGGGCTCAGGGGGTGCAGTAACTCTTCCTGGGGCCAATGCTGGACAGAGTCCAAAATTAATTGGCTTAGTGGCAGTTTCTGATGAAACTCACGAGGCCGAGGAGCGAGCTAGATCCAGTGGGAATCTCAACAAAGGTAAATTTGTTCCTGACAAGTGGGCGTCCTACGCTGTTGCGACTGATGGCAAGCTCCTTGCGGCTCTAAAGCGCCTAGACGGTTCCGATAGGTAATTCTCATCTTGAGACGCAATTTCTGTGTTTCACATTGCGACGATTTATTAATAAATTCATTCCATTTTAGAGACCTGAGTTAAATTATAACTAATGCGCTCGTCCCGGATACCCCGAAGACTAATGATCTTTTTTATCGCAATTGGTGCGTGTTTCTCATTTTACCCAAAAAGTGTGTTTGCAGATACTGACCCAAATGGAACTGATGTCACAAAAGCCGTGAGTGGATTAAGTGGAATGTGTGACATTTCTGACAGTGGATTATTATCACTCTCTCCAAAAACCTTTCTAGAGGTCTGTAATAGGTGCGGTTTTGGAAACTGTAAATTCAAAGCCGTCTTAGCATGTATAGATCAATCTGTTTGTGAGTCTGAACAATTCTGCAGCGGTCTTGGTACCGTGAATAGCAACTTCGATCCAAACGACTTTGTGTCTTGCGGAGGTTCCAAGGGGAAACAAGCGGAGAAAACATTTGGTGGTCGAGATGATAAAGGAGTTGAATCCAGCTGTCAGGACGTGCTTAAGGAGGCGGCTGCGGTCTGCAAAGAGGGGAATACAACTGATGCTAGCTCGCTTTTCAATAGCATAGTAGGAGAGAAAAACTCTTCTGGCTTAACTGCCAAGTGTAAAGAGTTTCAGGCGCTCGGGGTTCAAGCTACAGGTTCAAATGGAGCGGCTGCGTCCAGTTGCAAAGAAAAGGCTGATCGGTGCAGCAGCGCTTGTGTCGGCGCTCATGATGGGATGCGAAACAGTTGTTCTCTCTTTGGCCAAATTGCACAATCCATGGCGAGCCAAGCAAGGCAGGGCGTACTGGCCGAGAGAGCAGCGCAAAAGTGTAAGAGTATTGTACGGGCCGGCCCAATTGTGAAGCCGACTGTCAAACCATCCGGCGATCCGAAGATAGACCCTTCCGCTGATCCAGATGCAGATGCAGATCCTGAAGCACAATCTAAACCAGAAGACATCGCCAAAGACGACACCAAAAAGTCAGATAAGCTAGATGGTGAAGATCAGAGTCCTGGGGGTGGATCTCCTCCTGGTGGCGGCATGCCAGACCTATCGAGCATGATGGGTGACAACTCAAGCCCCTATCAAGACAGCTATGGTTGCCAGGCCAATCCGAACTCGCCTGAATGTATCAATTGCGATTTGAATCCTGACAGTCCGTCTTGCCCGCAAAAAGAAAAAGACAAATCTGAAAAAGGCAAAATGGGTTTTGGTGCCCCAGAAGACCAAGCCCGTGACAGCGACTACAACGTGCCGGGTCTCGAGAACACCCCTCGCATGCCCGGTCAAGGGTTGGACCCTAAGGGCACAGGCCCCGCCATTCAAAACGCCACGGTGGCCAACAATTCGGGCGGCGGTGTTCCAGGCCAAGGCGGCGGCAGCCCCCCAGCGCCAGATCAACCTAAAAACCAAGGCCCAGGCGATAAACCCTACAACATTTCGAATTTAGATCAAGGCATGCGGAGCGGCGGCGGCTACTCGAACCCCGCCGGCACAGACAGTTCATCAAACTCTCGCGGCAATGGTCGATCGCCATCCAGCTACAACAACGGCCGCCTCAATGAAAAAGACCAAATCGATCTTCAAACTTACCTGCCTGGCGGAGCCAATGACCCAAGAAGAGTGGGCGGCCATGGCAATGACCCGTCTTACCTTTTGCCCCAACACGCCAACATGTGGGAGATGCAAAACACCCGCATTAGCGTTCACTGCCGAGTCAACGGCCACAAAGATTGCGGAACTCTAATCGGCACGCCGTAAACTAATCCCACTTCATTGAGCGCATTTTTTCGAGAACGCCTTTGGAAGGTGCAGAATCTCGATTCTAGGCTCGCGGGAATTTCGTCTTTTTCAGATGCAAAAGTGTTGTTGGACCCGACCTGAGACCCGGATTTAGTACCACTTGAAGTGTGAGTCTTCCTGCGTAAAACTCAACTAAAGGAGTGGGAAGATGAAGAGCAAAAGGTTCAAGGAAGAACAGATCATAAAGGTTCTTAAACAAGCTGAAGGTGGGGT
>JBGSQJ010000410.1:0-3435 GCA_041738165.1 Bdellovibrionales bacterium | reverse complement strand
CACCGTGCTGATCGTGCCTCTAGCTGTCTGGGCTTTGTGGAGAGGCTACGTCTCGCACCGGCAAAAACGAGTTCTAGTACTTGGGACAATTGGGATTTTAGGCGTGATTTTGGCATTGATTGCAGGCCACTTTGCTTACATTTGGGAAGTGGTGATCATGGCCGTTGGCGGCGCCTTTCTGGTAGCAGCCCATTGGTCAAATATAACCTTCTGCCGACATCATCATCTACAACAGCACCATCACCCGATTTCGAGCTCAACGAGTACGGGTGAGTGATCTGAGAGTTTTCTCCACGCTCCGGCCTTAACAATTTGATGACTCACCACCTTGAAACCTCTTACGTAAACTCGATCTAAGCTCAAAAAAGGAAACCAAGAGGGAAAGCTCGCCTGATAGTGTCCATGCCGAATCACTCCAGCTTCTTTTAACCCCAAATTCACCGTAAGCGGTGAAGAAGCCTGCTTTTTCCAATCGTTAAAATCTCCTGCCAGCACCAAGGGCTTTGAGTCAGGAATTTTGAGGCGAGTGTACTCCACAATCTTTTTCAATTGAGTCTGCCGGCCTCGAGCCAATAAATCTAAATGCACGCAAAGCAAATCCAGTGGTTCAAATCCTGTGTTTGGAAACTCAATCGTGGCGTGAAGCAGACCTCGCTGCTCAAGTGCGTGATTGGAAATGTCAGTGTTTTCATAATTGACGATTGGAAACCGGCTTAAAATGGCATTGCCGTGATGACCATCTGTGTAGATGGCATTTTTGCCATAGGCGAAGTGAGGCCACACCTCATCGGCCAAAAATTCAAACTGACTGCCGAGCTCCTTAAGCTTCACTCTCTCAGGGTGAATACCCATCACTTCCTGCAAAAACACCACATCAGCTTTAGACGAACGAAGTAGCTCTCTTAGGTGCTCGAGCATGTATTGCCGAGTGAAAAACGCGAATCCCTTGTGAATATTGTAGGTCAAAATCCGAAGGTGCATCGAGCGGCTCTCTCAATCTCTAAAAGAAAAAGGGCCTCATATCTGAAGCCCTTTTAAAGTACCATCTTAGATTAAGGTCGCTCTGACTACAAGCCAGTCACCTTGCTCAGCCGAATAACACTCTGACTCATGGCCTGCGCCACCGCGGCGTCTGCGTTGACCATGCCGGCGCCATATTCATTGTTTGAATTTGGACCAAGTGGGGTTGCCGTTTGCTTCATCACATCTCTGACCTGTGAAGGCGTAAGATTGGGATTAGCGGCTCGAACCAAGGCTGCAACTCCAGCAACATGAGGCGTTGCCATTGAGGTACCTTGAAACGATGCATAGTTTGAAGGCTCGATCACGACTCGAGCCATGACGGTCTCGCCGCCCGCAAGAGAAGCCTTGATCGACTCGCCCACAGTTTTTTCAATCATGACGGCAGGTAGAGCTCCTTCAGATCCATCTTCAGTCAATGCTCCCTGCATAAGGCCATCTACACTGTTAAAAACAACCATACCGCGTGCACCGTTTGCCAATGCGTGCTCGGCTTTTTCTTTAAACGTAATTTCGCCTCGAGAAATCAAAGCGATCTTACCTCGCACATCCACTCCTTCAAAATCGCCCTCTCGGCCCAGGCCTGCAAACACAAGCTCGCTATTCAACTCGCGAAGAGGTGATCCAACAAATGGAAGCGATCGCACATCTGACTCGCCCTTATCTCCAACTGTCATAGTCATTTGCGATCCCCGTCCCATTCCTTGAGGAACAGACGAAACCACTTCAACTCCCGGAGCGACGATGTCGAGTTCACGCCCCCATTGTGAGAATTCAGCCTTTGTTAAGGTTGAGTCCACCGCACCTACAGCCATCACCGTACCGAAAGCGGCAGGAAACGAAACGCGTCCTGTCCCGTCATTTCCACTAGCGGCTATAACCATAACTCCAGCCGCATCGGCACTTGTAAGAGCGTCTCGCTCCGCTTGAGTGATGAAAAAGCCACCAAGTGACATGTTGACCACATTGACGTTCTCTTCAATGGCCCAGTTGATGCCATTCGCGATGGCGATCGAGCTACATCCGTTGGACGCACACACTTTGCCCATGAGCAAACGAGCTTCGGGCGCAACTCCTACGAGTTCACCACCAACTCCATCAGCCAAGATCGTTCCAGAAACGTGAGTGCCGTGACCAATTTCGTCCGTGATATCTTGGTCAGACCCTCCCGTAAAATTTCGACCTTTTTCAAATCTTGAAGAAATAGCCGAGTGCTCGGCATCAAGGCCAGTATCCAAAACGAGAACACGCACATTGGCGCCTCGAGTGGTCCCCCAAGCCTCTGGAGCTTTCACGGCGTCAATTCCCCATGGCCGAGGAACATCCGTGCTACGGGCTCGCGCAGGAGCTGCCGAGATATTCGCAGATCTAGTGATCATAGGCTTTGGAGCCGGGTGAAAGACTTCCTTTTCGATAAGAGCAATAGCCGGATGGTTTTTAAGGCTATTCACCGCCGCTTCGCTATTCGATTCAATAACGGCCATTTCGAGTTGTGGAAGAGTCTGCACCACAGCAGCATCGCTGCTGAACAATTTAAACTGCTGACTCTGAGCCTTTTGACCGAGAAGTCCCATTTGCTTGCTACTGTTTTGGACCGATTGAAATGCGGCTTTGGATTTGAACTTTACCAAATACCGAGTCGTGGCTCCGTTGGCGTTAAATGCCAAAGTCATGGCTAACGCTATCCCCCATCCTATTGCTTTCCCTGCAGTCATTACCCCTCCCTTTGTGAGTTCAACCTACTGGTCGTTGGTCGAGGTTTGATTTAAGTCACCATTTGAAAACTTTGCAACGCTTTTGGTTCCACTCTGGAACCACCCCGATGTGCCTATTTAACCACATGAAATTTGTACATTTTTCTAAATAATTCGCAGCGTAATTATGGATCAGATAAAAATTATTTTAGCCTCTATGAACCAGGTGAACTGCGGATTGAGCTGTTGGATAAACGACCATTTCTTGAATGTTGACGTGTTTGGGGCGGCTCAAGCTCCAAACAATGGTTTCGGCGATATCTTGAGCTGTGAGTGGATCGAGGCCTTGATAGACTTTTTTCGCTTTCTCGGTGTCTCTCAAACGAACTTCAGAAAACTCAGTCTCAACTAAACCCGGCTCGATATTGGTGACTCTCACCGCACTACCGGTGAGATCTTGACGTAGGCTCTCAGAAAAGGCGCGCACGGCAAACTTCGTTGCGCAGTAAACAGAACCACCTGAGTAGGCCCACCGCCCGGCCACCGAACCCAAATTCACAATGTGCGCGGCTGGCTTTTGCAAAAGATGAGGCAGCATCAAGCGAGTCAATCCAAATAGCCCCTTAATATTGGTGTCGATCATTTCGTCCCAATCTTCAAGCCGAGCCTCTTGAACTTTGGCCGTCCCGCGCGCGAGACCTGCATTGTTGATCAACACGTC
>JBGSQJ010000392.1:0-11408 GCA_041738165.1 Bdellovibrionales bacterium | reverse complement strand
CCCACAGGTGAGCCGCGCCGATCTATCTTGTTTACCTGATGAACTCGCCGCACAGACTTTTGACTCGGTTTCGCCGACGCAGCCCTTTCAGATGACCATTCCTCTCAAGCGTTGGATTAGTGGGCAACCCAGAGAGAGTCTTGTGCAACTGGAAGTGTTCTCTTCTGGCGAAATTGAAAATGCGTTTGAAATGAAAGCGCGTTTTCGACCTGATTTTGAGGGCGTGAGTCTGCCGTATAACATCTATGCCATTTTGGTGGTGGTCAATGGCGATGTCGAAGCCTGGTGGGACTTTACGGGAAACTGCAAAGGGGCCGGGATTGGAATCTTTCCGGGTCAAGAAGTGAAGCTTCCACATATTAAATGGCGTGGCTCCAATCAACAAAGTTTGCAAATTATGCTTTGGGGACGCTAAGCTTCTGAACCATAGTGTCCAATTTTCATAGAATCTACATTTTTCAATTCTTCACGCAGTTTCTCATTATTATACCGGTCATCGTGCCTCTATTTCAGAGCTTTGGACTCAGCATGCACGAGATTTTTTTATTGCAGGCGCTATTTGGAGTCACGATTGTAGCGGCTGAAATTCCGACGGGCTATTTAGGTGACTTAATCGGAAGAAAGCGCAGCTTGATAGTGGGATCTGCACTCAATTTATTGGGATTCAATAGTCTCTTATTCGCTCAGGGTTTTTGGCAGTTGGCGATCTTTGAAGTTACGCTTGGAGTGGGAATGAGCTTTATCTCTGGCTCAGACATTTCATTGCTTTATGATTCGATCGATTCGAAAAAACGAGAGGGTCTCAAAGTCATCGGCCGGTTTCAGCTAGCGGCGGTTGGAGGCGAGTCGGTGGCGGCGATATTAGGCGGGCTACTTGCGGTTCAAAGTTTTCGCTTTGTGATCATTGCCAATGCGGTCTCGGCATGGGTGCCCCTGCTCTTGAGTTTTTCTTTGATTGAAAAAAGAGAAGCGGCGCCAAGTGCAGGGCACTCTCATTTGCAAAATCTTAAATCGGTGTGGCGCGAGCTGTTTCAAAATGAATCTCAAATTTTAATGCCGCTGTTTTGCAACTTCGTCATTTGGAGTTTGGCCACATTTATCGCGGTATGGATGCATCAGAAATACTGGCAAGAAAATGGCATTGGTTTGGCTTATTTCGGATGGCTGTGGGCTTTGTCTGGTTTGTTGGTGGGGTTCGTGGGTCAATGGGTTCATCATCTCGAACTGCGCTGGGGATATCGTCCGTTATTTTTTGCGTTAGGAGCTTTGCCGATACTTGCGTACTTGCTTATGGGTGTGGTGGTCGGAACGGGCGCATTTGTCGCTTGTTTTTTGTTTGCCGCAAGCCGAGGCATTGCCCAATTCCTTTTTAAAGACGCTCTCAATTCGCGGTTGACCTCAACATTTCGCGCCACGGCCAATTCAATTCAAAGTTTCTTTTTTCGGCTCAGTTTTGCAGTAGTTGGCCCCATGGTGGGCTGGAGCATGGATCACTGGGGTCTTGCCAACACATCATTGATTCTGGGCGCTATCTATATGCTCATTTTTGTAGTCATACTTGTGCCATTTGTCCGGAGATGGCAGAAATTTGAAAGACATGAAGCTGCAACTATCAAAGGGTGACAAAATCACCGTGTTCGATTCACAAAAAAATGAACTGGGCGAAGGCACTTATTTGAGCCATGAAATTATTTCGGACCTTAATTTGGTGGCATATCACTGTGAAGAGCATACTATTCTCGCGAAAGCCAAACATTGGCTCAAGGTTCGTGGAGAAATTCAAATGATCAATGTTTAGGAGGTTTAGCTATGATTCAGTTTATTTTTGCGATGGTGTTGGCTCAAAGTGCGGGCGCCACCACAACGGCGCATGTGACGCTAAAGAATTCTAAGGGCGAGTCGGTTGGCACGGTGAAAATTTTCGAAATCGCTAAAGGCGTTCGCATGGATGTCGAAGTTAAGGGTTTATCTCCGGGTGAGCACGGCTTTCACGTTCATGAAAATGGCACATGCACGGCACCTGATTTTAAGTCAGCGGGTGGGCACTACAATCCGAGCAAGAAAGCACATGGTTTTGATGTTCCAAATGGCCATCACGGCGGAGATATGCCCAACTTGATCGCAGGTGCTGACGGTGAAGCGCATGCTCAGATTTTCAACATGGGAGTCTCGCTCAATAAAAAGAGCCGAAATTCACTTTTGAAAAGCGGCGGAACGGCAATTGTGATTCACGAAAAGGCCGATGATCAAAAGTCACAACCAGCAGGCGACGCCGGTGGCAGGGTCGCCTGTGGAGAGATTCACTAAAAACGTCCGAGCTCTTAAAGTTTAAATTCGATATCGAAGAGGCCCTTGTTTGTCCAATACGGGGCGCCGTCGTTGTCGACTTTAGAATGATACCAACGAATCGCGACATTGGTGTTCGCCGCAATCCCTTTGCTTAGACTAAACATGTGACCTAGGGCCCCCACATTGCCATTCGCATAGTCTGAGTCAGAGATCGCACCTAGCGTCGCGTCTTTGCCCACAACCTGATACATATAACCACCGGCCCAGGGTAGGTCGGCTTTTTGTTTTGCAATTAGACCCGTAGACAATCCTAAATTGTTCTTGTTCGTGCCAAAGTTCTGCACTCCGTTGGCAAACGCCTCGAGACTCCAGTCGCCAATTGGATGAGAGATCACAAGTTGAAAGTCTCCAATCTTATATTCATGAATGTAGAGTGAACTCGAATTTGAATTGCCATTGAAACTGCTGCTCAATGCGGATTGGCCTTTCAAATTGGTGAAATCATGATAGCCAATCGCGGCCATGTATTTTGCCGCTCCCAAATTGCCTTTGTAACCGGCAACTCCTGCCATCAGACTCGAGTCAGGGGGATTGGTTGTCGAGCTCGCCGTTCGATCTTCAATTGAATAGGCGCCAGCATGAATAAAGAAGTCTCTATCATAATAAATGGTCGCACCCTCTGGAGTGTAATCTGAGTCGTAGAGAATTTGGCTGCCCCAAGTTAATCGGTAGGGGTTGTACTGCTTGCCCAGCGTGAGCTTAAGCTGACTTTCATCGCAGTCACAAAATTTCCAGTCGACATACGCCAGGTCAAGATAGATGCCTTTTTTACTGCTGTTGCTGGTGAATGTGCTGTTGTTTGAAGTTGGGCTCGCTGAATCGGCGGTTCCAAGTTGAATTTTCGCAAAGATGCGCTCGTTAACGTCGCCAGATAGAGCTGTGCTAACGCGAACCCTCTCTTTGTGATTGCCGTGCGTGTCGCCCGATCCTTTTTTAGACGTAAACTCGTGCCTAAAGCGAAGATCTGCCGAAGCTTTGAGTTTGCTCAGTGCGGACTCTTCGGCACCAGCCTGGTAAGAGCCATAAAGGCCCAAGATGCTCAAAAGAGCCAATAATGATCTCATGAATGTCCCCCCATTTGGTTTTACTTGATGACTAACCTTATGGGGGCCCCATTGCGCCCTTGTCATATCAAGGTTGTGTTTTGAATATTTTTTCAAAATTCACGACGCGGTCCGACTCGCTCGAACCCCTATTTTGCATCTAAATTGTGACCTCATGGTTCAGCTCAATCGCCAACATTACTTTCGCTTTCTTTTTAGCGCATTTTTTTTGCTGGCCTTTGCAATGCTTTTTCTTCCCTTTTACAGCGAGATCCTACTTGCGGGCGTTTTTGCCTTGGCGATGGAGCCGCTGATGGGGCGCTGGAAAAAGGTCTTTCACTTGCGTTGGCGTTGGTTGGTGGCCTTGGTGCTGGCCCTCTTATTTTTTATAATCGCATTTCCGATCACTTTGGTTTTTTACAAGACCTATCTTTATTTCGTAGAAATATCCAGAATGGGTATTCAAAACACCGAGTTTTTTGGGCACCTAATTGGGTTTTGGGACTCTGTGGTCCGCTGGCTTATTGGGCGACTCTCGGTCTTTGGGTTCAGTTCAGAAGTCGATATTTTGTCTAATTCTAAAGAGTGGCTTTCGGCTCTAGGTAATGCAGTTGTGCGTGTGTCGACAGGGACCATTTATAAAATACCCAGAGTGATGCTTTCGGTTTTTGTATATTCTGCGGCTTTGTTCTTCTTTTTGTCTGAGTCTCACGAGCTTAAAAAGACCTTTCTCAGACAAAAACTCCTTGCCACATCTGAGGCCGAAAAGTTGATCGAAGTCTTGCAGAGAAGTTGTTTTAGCACAGTGATCACTTCATTGGTTATTGCCTTGGTGCAGGCGTCGATCATGGCGATAGGCGCATTAATAATGAGTGTGGGTGATTTCACAATCGTGTGGGTGATCACTTTTGTTTGTGCGTTCATTCCGATGATCGGGGCAGGGCCCGTTGGGTTAGTATTGGCGCTGTACCAAGTGATCTTGGGGAATTATCCTGAGGCCATCGGTTTTATTGCTGTGTCGGCAGTGGCGGGCACCTTAGACAATTTACTTAGGCCTTACCTCTTGTCGACTTCTGATCAGGACATTCACCCGGTGGTGGGATTGCTCAGCATTTTGGGCGGATTGTTTGTATTTGGGATGCCAGGCGTTTTTCTAGGTCCAGTTATCGCGAGCGTGGCTTATAAGATTATTCCCACCCTCTTTGGGACAATTGTGCCGAATAATCTTTGACTGCTCGCGGAAATAGTCTAACCTGTTGTTAATGATCAGGTTTTTTATAATTTGTGCAATTCTTATGTCGACCGTTGTGACAGCCAACGAAGACTTGCCCATATACAAAATTGTAGAAGATGAGGCATCGGATGTTGAGGTTTGCCAAGACGCACTTTGCAATCGGCTTCGCGAAGAGATCCTTTTAGAGGCGAACAAGTGTCGTGCGCTCGCCAGATTTAAGCGCCGCAGAATGAGAGTTCGAAGATCGCGGGCAGGGAATTCTTGCCGAGTTTTCAAGGATCGCAATTTCAGCCAGAGCAAGGGCAAATGTTCAGCGGCCATTCGTAGCGCCTGTCAGAAATCTGGAATAGATGCGCACGAGCTCAACGTGAATGCCTATGACCTCCATAAGCGCGGCCTCATGGAAAAAGTGGGATTCGTTAATCTCATTTGGAAGTACGACGAGTTCACCGCCCCACTTGGCTCTGTTTTAATTTACATTGGTGGCATTGGTCATCGCTATGGCCACGTCGAAATTCGAGTGAACCCGACCCTTTATTGCAGTGACTACTGTAACAATCATGCCGTGTCTGCTGGTAGCCGCACGGCCGGCCAACGGTATAGGTTGGTGGGAGTTTACCTGCCATTTAGCTCTTCCATTCAACTCAGCTCAAATAATAAAATTAGAGCTGGGCAGAACTAATCTAGAGCCTGTTGACGGTTTTCTATCGATAGAATCAATTGTACCATTGAGTCATTGAATTGGATTGTTCGGCCGATCTAGGTCATATTGGGGCCACACGAGGAGGCTAGTTATATGCAAAACCTACGCATTGATATCGGTATTCCAGAGAATGAGAGAAAAACGATTGCTCAGGGGCTGTCTAAGTTCTTGGCCGACACTTACACGCTGTATTTGAAAACTCATAATTTTCATTGGAATGTTTCGGGCCCTGCGTTCAACACTCTTCACACCATGTTCATGGGGCAGTACACAGAGCTTTGGACTGCGGTTGATGAAATTGCAGAACGAATTCGCGCATTGGGCGAATTTGCACCGGGTTCGTACGCCGAGTTCGCAAAACTGAGTTCGATCAAAGAGGCGAGCGGAGTTCCGAACTCAAACGATATGTTGCTGCAATTGCTAGAAGGGCACGAAGCTGTGGCTCGTACGGCCCGTTCGGTGTTTCCGGCAGCTGAAAAAGGCGACGACCAAGCGTCAATAGATTTGCTCACTCAGCGTATTCGCATTCACGAAAAAACAGCTTGGATGCTTCGGTCGATGCTCCAGGGCTAGGCGGTAAGCCTACGCCTTCCAAGCTTTTTGCAGTCCCGAGTTTAGGGCTTCAAGAAAGTCTTCAGTATTAAGATACTGACCCTCTTTCACTTGGGGCCCATGAGCCAAAATCGCCAGATCTTTTGTCATCTGGCCGGCTTCAACCGTAGAGATACAAACCTTCTCAAGAGTTTCTGCAAAGCGAATCAGGTCGCCGTTATCGTCGAGTTTTCCGCGAAAAGCCAAGCCGCGCGTCCAAGCAAAAATGGAGGCGATTGGGTTGGTTGAAGTCTTTTGCCCCTTTTGATGCATGCGATAGTGCCGAGTCACCGTGCCGTGCGCGGCTTCGGCTTCCATAGTTTTGCCGTCAGGTGTGATCAACACAGAGGTCATGAGTCCGAGCGAACCAAAACCTTGCGCGACTGAATCGGATTGAACATCGCCGTCATAGTTTTTGCATGCCCATACAAAAGCACCACTCCATTTCATTGCCGAGGCGACCATGTCGTCAATTAGGCGATGTTCGTACGTGATTCCAGCATCTTTGTATTTCGTGGCGAATTCCCCATCGAAGACCTCTTGAAAGATATCTTTAAAGCGCCCGTCGTATTTTTTGAGAATCGTGTTTTTAGTTGAAAGATAAAGAGGCCACTTTTTCATAAGCGCCACATTCATACAGCTTCTCGCAAAACCGCGTATAGATTCATCGGTGTTGTACATCGCCAAGGCGACGCCATCGCCTTTGAAGTCGTACACGTCGAACGACTGGGTTTCGCCTTTTTCAGGCGTGAAAGTGATAGTCAGTTTGCCTTTGCCCTTAGTTAAAAAATCAGTGGCGCGGTACTGATCGCCAAAAGCGTGTCGACCGATGCAAATCGGCTGCGTCCAGCCCGAGACCAAACGCGGAATGTTTTTGCAGATGATGGGTTCTCTAAACACTGTGCCATCTAGGATATTTCGAATCGTGCCATTGGGAGAGCGCCACATTTTTTTAAGTTTAAACTCTTCGACTCTTTGCTCGTCAGGGGTGATCGTGGCGCACTTGATACCCACGCCATATTTCTTAATGGCTTCGGCGGCATCGATGGTCACTTGATCGTCTGTTTTGTCGCGATACTCTATGCCCAAATCAAAATATTTAATGTCGACTTCGAGATAGGGAAGAATCAGTTTCTTCTTTATGAAGTCCCAGATAATTCGAGTCATCTCGTCGCCATCGAGTTCAACGACCGGGTTCTTAACAACGATTTTTTTCATGTGAGTCGCTCCTGTACAAGGGTGTACACCGAAGCTCACTCTAGATTTGGCCTTGGGCGCGGGTCAACCCTTCTTTAGCGAGTCACGAATCTCACGCAAAAGCAGAACGTCTTCGGGGGTGGGCGCGGGCGCGGCAGGAGTTACCGGTGGGGGTTCTTTTTTCCAACGATTCATCACTTTAATCATAAAGAAAATGGCCCAGGCGACGATTAAAAAATTGATCGAATGCTGAATAAATTGACCATAACCCAAAGCCACCTCAGGCTGTCCTTCAGCGGCCGCCGCTCTGAGCACCAGCTTCATGTCAGCAAAGTCGACCCCGCCGATGAGCAGGCCCAATGGAGGCATGAGAATATTTTCTACCAGTGATGAGACGATTTTGCCAAATGCTCCACCGATGATCACCCCTACGGCAAGATCGATCACGTTGCCTTTTAATGCGAAGGCTTTAAACTCTTGAACAAGGCTCATCGGCTATCTCCCTAAAAAAGATTGTAGTTCACGTTCAGCACAAACATGTGGATCTGCTGGGCCCGGTCGACCAATTGCGGCTGAATTTTGACTTTGTAGTCATATGCCATCGAGGCCCACGAGGTGAGATTCGAAGAGAGTTTGGCGAAGCCATCAACGTTGGTGAGCCGAATGGCGCCTCGGTCATCGTCGTCTCTTTTGTTGGATACGAGAGGAGTCATGGTCTCTAAGCCCAGTTCATAGGTCGATGTTTCGTTGAATTTGCCTTTGACCGAGCCTGCGAATTCAATACCCATTTGGCTAACATCTTCGAGTTCGTTAACCACGATTTCACCTGAGTCGTTGGTTCCGCCTACGGCGTATTGGCCTGCTGCCGCGACCTGCAGGGCGGCGAGACCGGCCCTGGTCTCAATTTTTAATTTTGGTTCAGTCACGGGTTTATAGAAAAATCCCGTCGATTCTTTAGTGGTGAGAGGCTTAAACCCATCTGTTAAGCGAAAACTGGAGCCCACTTGTGTAAACGAAGTCTTATTGGCCCTAGTGACGTTGTAGGTCTTGTTTTCTGAGCGAACGTCTTCGCCTTTGAAAACCGGCGCTGCAGCTTCAACTCGGGCGTAAGGTCCAATTTTTGGGTAAGAGTTTAAAGAATGCAGAAAGGAGCTGCTCGCTTTGAGTTCATCACCTGATTTTACAAATCTTGGAACGCTTGGGGTTTTGGTGGTGTTGCCTGAATATGAAAAATCGTTTTGCCACTCATTCGACTCACCTTTGCGCAAAAAGCCACCTTTGAGGTTCAGTCCGTAGGTTTGACTAGAGCCATCCGTTTGGCCCACAACATCTTGGCTTGAAGTGAGCGATAGATTAACGCCCAAATTGGCACTTTTTTTCCATCCGAGGACTGGCGCGTCTTCGGCCGCCGCCACGAACGACATAAAAAACAAAACCATATAAGTCATAAAGTGAGAGCGCAAAAGGGTCCTCCAAGTGAGATTGAGCAGCCAGAGTTAGAGGCAATAGGCCCATGTGTCAACACCGTGATATTCGAACTAAAATTTGACCAAGGTGGACCCATTTTGGCATGACCTATCAGTGGATATAGTTATCAAAACCGATGGACTCTATCGGGACTTCAAAACCTATCGCCGAGCTGATGGCGGCTGGAACGCTCTCAAGGGATTTTTCAATAGAACCTATGAGACTCGCCATGCACTTTTGCCAACGACTCTGAGCGTGCCTTCGGGCCAAGTGATTGGACTGGTGGGGGCCAATGGGGCAGGTAAAACTACGCTTCTGAAAATTCTTTCAGGGTTAATTTATCCAAGTGGCGGATCAGTTGAGGTTTTGGGATTTAAGCCGTGGGAGCGAAAGTCAGAGTTTCTTAGGCAGATTTCGATTCTTTTGGGGCAAAAGGCGCAGCTTTGGTTTGATCTGCCAGCGGCCGATAGTTTTAGTCTTTTGGCTGAAATTTACGGTCTAGATTTAAAAATGGCTCGTTCAAGGTGGCAAACTTTGGCTGAACGTTTGGGTTGCCAAGACCAATTGCATATTCAGCTACGTCGGTTGTCGCTGGGTGAGCGCATGAAGATGGAGATTATCGGAAGTCTTTTGCATCAACCTCGAATTTTATTTTTGGATGAGCCCACAATCGGTCTTGATGTCTTGGCGCAAAATACAATTCGAACTTTTTTATTTGAATATGTGCGAGATCACCAACCGACGATCATCTTGACCAGTCACTATATGGACGACATCTCGTCATTGGCGGATCGACTGCTTCTGATCGGCCAGGGACGCATGGTTTACGATGGTACGGTGGCTGGGTTTACAGGTTTTGCGAAGCAGAATTTGCAAGTGGATTTGGGACGGGAGGACGTCGACTTTGAAGAAGTCATTCACCGCTTTTTACAAAAGGAATTGGGCAGCGCTCAGGCTAGCCGTACTGTCACAACTTGAGTATCGCCTCAACTTTGCTCTAGACGCCTGGATTCAACCTCTTATGACTTCAGGAATTGAAGCTTTGCTTTGGATGGCGATTTTGACGGGTATGGGCAAAACGGAGCTTGGCGGTTTTGGGCGCGAGTCTTATTTGGCCTATGCCTTGTGGGGCAATTTCATAGGCCGAGTCACGGCCAATTGGATGTACGAGTACATGATGATGGAGGACATCGAAACGGGGCGCGTGAACTCGATTCTGGTTCGGCCCATTTCATTTTTTGAATTCTACCTGTCGCAATTTATAGGTTACAAGGGCCTCATTTTACTGAGCTCGATCGTGTTCCCAATAGTGACCTGCAGTTTGTTTGGTGCTCCTGTGATTTGGAGCCGCTTGCCGTTGATGATTTTGGGATTGTTCTATTATTTGATTTTTTGCCATTTGGTTTCTTTTACAGTTGCCTCGATGGCTTTTTATCTCAATAAAGCTCATGCCTTTACGATGATCAAAAACATGGCGCTGTGGATCTTTTCTGGTGAATTGATTCCGCTCGATTTGTTTCCAGAGCCGCTGAAGTCGTGGATTATCTCATTGCCATTTGCTTCTGCGGTTTACCTGCCAGTAGGTTATGTGATCGGGCGGGTGGATTTTGTGACATGGCGCCAGGGTCTGATGAGCGTGACGATCGGCATTTTGGTCATGTCGGTTGTAGCGCAGCAGATTTGGAGCCGAGGCGTTCGTCAGTACACAGGAACGGGGGCGTAGTGTGCGTCGCTACCTGAGACTGTGGATGCAGTTTTGCAAAATGAGCTGGATGATGGACGTTGAATTTCGTTTCAACATCGTTCTCAAGATTTTCGCCGAGCTCGTTTGGTACACCATGCAGCTGACCGTGTTTGAAGTTTTGTTCTTACACGCAGATCATATAAGCGGCTGGACCGTGCACGATATGCGCGTGTTTATGGGATGCTTGTTTCTCTCTGACGTGCTTTACATGATCTTCATGCACGACAGTATGGATTCGATTTTCAAATACGTTCGTGATGGCTCACTCGATTTATACATTTCAAAACCGGTCAACAGCCAGTTTATGGTCTCCACTCGAAAGGTTTCGACAACGCATATTCTGAACTTCTTTATGATCTTGGGCTATTTGTCGTGGGCCATCAACCAGCTGGATCACAACATCAGCTTTTTGGAGTTGGTCGGGTTTGCCGTGCTTCTTATTAGTGGATTTATCACGATGTATTCGTTGAGATTTTTATTTGCGACGATTCCTGTGTTTACACAGGACGCCGGCAACATAAATATGATTTGGTATCAACTCTATAGGCTGGGAACTCGGCCTGACCCCATCTATCCGTCCGCTCTGAGGACTTTTGTGCTTATGGTGTTCCCAATGGCCTTTTTTGCCAGCGTGCCTTCGAGGCTTTTGGTTGAGGGGTTCAATTTACGCTTGTTCATTGCGGCGCCATTGCTGGCGATGGCTCTGCTGTTCTTTTCTAATTGGGTGTGGGAGCGTGCGTTGAAGCACTATGCGTCGGCCAGCAGCTGACAACGTGGCGGTACGTGTTTTGCTCAAACTTATCCGCTAGGGTGCTTAAGATCTATAAACTAAGAGCTGAGGTGTGATCATGGGTAAAAAAGTCTCAAAGCGAAAGCCGAGTACCGGGCGAAAATGGTTAGTGGCCGTCGATCCATTTTCAGATTTGGATGTCAGCGACAGTTTAAATTCTTTAAAGTCGCAGGCTGAAGCTCAAGGAGCCCAGCTACAGGCCGTATATATTTTGGCTCCTGCGAGTTTCAATTGGACCGGAGAATTTTCGGGAGCTTGGCAAAAGCGCTACAAACCCATTGCTGAAAAAA
>JBGSQJ010000365.1:0-6352 GCA_041738165.1 Bdellovibrionales bacterium | reverse complement strand
CTGTACCATCCAATGGTGGGGTCAAGAATACCGGGTGCGGATTTGAATACTCCAACCCCAACGGCTGTCATAGCCGCAAGCGCCGCATGCCCAGAGTTGAAATTCATAACGCCAAAGTCGAGTAAAATCGGAGCTTGCCCTGAAGCAGCCCATGAGAGCACAACGGCATTCATTGCCAGTATCGGAAATTCAATCCACGGCCTCAACGTTCGCGCGTCTCTCGTATTTTGTTCACCTTGCTGGCGATTCACCCAGGCTGAAATTCCCGAATTGATGAACTGCGAAAAAAATAACGCCTGAAGCACCATCGTCAGGCCTTGAGTGGCTCCGAAATTCATCACTTCATTTGGAAAGTCTCGAATCAGCCCACTCCAACCGAAACTCGCATAGTGATTTAATATTTTCGAAAACTGTCCAAACACATTGTAGCTCAAAATAAATGGCAGACTCACGAGCATGTTCTTCAAGAACATCTCTATTCGCGCGCCGCGCTCGGTTTGCGAGCTGCCTCTCAAGAGCCAGTTGATCAAAGATTTTTCATAAATCAGCATGGCACTCAAAACTACGGCGTGAGAGGTGACGGCCAAAGTGGCATCGAGTTCTGGCAGTCGTTGAAACATGAAAATGAAGTTTGGGACCTCTTGTAGCGCGCTGGTTGAAAAGGCAGAAACCAACTCGCCGATTTGCGGAGTTTGCAGGTCTCGGCGCAGGGATGGAAAAAAATAAATCAGCCGCTCCAACGCGACTCGAGCGAGCGAGACCGACTCGGATTGAACCAGGTGAGTGGGTACGCTAAACACGATGATTTTTGCGTTTACGCTTTCAAGTCCCAGCTCGCGCGCCACCTTTTGAAACCTCTGGCTTGTGCCACGAGCGTCCTTCATGGCTACACCGCCAACATAAAACCTCGCGTCTCGAAGTGACTCGAGACCTTTCGCATCGATCAGAGCTTTGAGCTCAAGCCTAAAGCCCTCAGGATCATTTGACCCAAACGGAATGCCCACCGAGTCGTCGATTTTCTGATTCCCTGGCACCAAAAAGCTTTGGCATTCTCTGATATTTAGGCGAATGGGAATACGATCTTCACTCGCCATTTCTGTAGGGCCGGAGGCAAAAGCCAACGCCCCACTGGCTAGCAGCCAAACAGACAATGAAAATTTACACAAACCGCGCAATCGTGCCTCGCTCTACTTCAATTAAAGGCGACCCTCATACTCTTAAGGAACAAGGGATTTGTAGAGCAATATTGATGCCCTATTTTTTGGGGCGCGCCTTGAGTTTGATATTGAGCTGATTTGGCTTTTGGCCTGTCTGCATTTTTTGGGGCGCCAAAAGGTACTGCGAAGAGTCCGCACTGATGCGAAATTTTTGCTGACTTGATTGAGATTGAACTCCCAACTTATCAAAACGAAAATTGAACCCGTCGACAACCGCCGTTCTTTTTTCACCTTCACGTTCCGACTCCAAGAACAGCTGCACATCTGTACAAGGGCGCGGTTTTGACTCTCCATCAACTTCAAGCTCACAGCGGCCAAGAAGACTGTTGGCGATTCCTGTCAAATTGACATCTCCAATAGGAACTCGAAGCCCAACTCGCCCCGCACCAGTGCACGCCGAATCTGTTGGGGTCACGCACTGAACTGAATCTGGCATATAGGTGTTTGACTTGTTTTTGTCGGCCGAAGCCCAAAACCACACTCCGGCCACTAGAGCCACCGTCGTCAGACCCATAATTTTTAACTTCATGGCGCTACCTCCACTGCGCACAACATATTCTCATGGTTGGCGCTAGGTCAACGCTTCGAAGTCTTTCTGACAAAGGCCACGGCCTCTGAGTCTTGATAGAGCAGATCCCAGTCAGGATGGGCCTCTAAAAGTCGAATATACCCCAAGTCTGAGCCCGTTTTTGTTAGTAAAAAGGCGTTGATATCAAACTCAGATACGAGCCGATCCAATTGGGCTCGGCTCTCTTGCGGCGCTAGGTAGTTGTGCTCAAAAAAATCAAAGTCGGTTGAAAACCCGTGCCAAAATAGCGGAGGATCACCGCCCCAAGCAAAGGCGAGATAACCACCGTATTTGAAAGAATTGAAGATTCGTGGTGAACCCTGCGAAGCCCTTAGCGTTTGAGCCGCCGCAACGGGAACCTCGTTTGAGAGCGCTAAACGTTCATTTAAACTCGATGTTAAATAGGGCGAGTGCTGCAGTCTTAAAAATAGGGCCAATGCACCTAGCGAAAGCGACAGAGCACCTGCGGTTTTTTTATATCGAAAAATCTGATGATCTTGCGCCAGATAGACCGCCAAAATGAGAAGGATCAATTGGCCACTCAATCCAAAGCGAACTGAACTCGCCATCATATACACAGAAAGAACCAACAAAAAGACGGCGAATCGGTTTTGTTTCTGAAATCTGAATATTAACCATGCGACGAGCGGCCCGAGCGTTAGAAAAGGAATATACACAAACAAAAATGCGAAAATGCGTTCGTCCCATAACGGCAGCCATTCAAAAACGTGGCGGGCGAGATAGGGCTGCGTCTCGATCGCAAAGCGAATTGGATAATTATATCCCTCAACCCCATTCGGATGAATGAGCGGAGCACCTAGTGATGCGATCAGCGCCCAAAGTGGAATCTCACGGCGATTGAAAATCATAAACGCGATCAGTATCACCAGTCCCAGCAAAAACGAGGGGTGCAGCTGCGCCCAAAGCCAAAACCCGACTGGCAATAGAAAATGAAAAATCCGGTTTCTTCGAGCAAAGAGCAAACCCATCACGAGCAGTTCGACAGCCAATTCACCAAACAGACTGGCCCTCTCGCGAAAGCGATGGTGGCCCGAAAAAATCACGAGCGTAAAAAGGCCTGACCAAAAACCAGCCTCCCAGAGGCCACCTAATTGAGTTTTCAAACGCGGCCACAGTTTTAAAAATGGCAAGATAAACATCAAACTCACCATCAGGGTTTTGAACAAGATTGGCCCGGCAAATCCACCCGCCCAATAGCTAAAATAAAATGCAAAATATCCAAGCCACTGATGAAGCGAATGAAGAGGCTGAGTTGAAACAAGTAAAAACGGATCAGCCGTAGGCCACTCCCCAGCGGCCAAATACTTGTTCACAAGCGCGAGGTAAAAAAACAAGTCGCCTTCGGCAAGCGGCCGAAGGCAGGCGTCGAGTAACAGAATAATGGGAACTAACCACACTAGGCCCGATAGCAAATGAGTCACTTTGAGATTTCGCGATTGTTGGGCCATCTCAAAAAACTATATCTGCTCACCATCGATCCGTGAATTCAGGCCTATGACGTGATTGGTCAGGAATCGCTTTGGACCAACCAACGGGTGTGGTAGAATCAAAGCACTATGAGCCACTAAGTCTCAAATTCAATTCAGCCCTCTTAATTTTAATTCACTGCTATTTCTAATCCTTTTTAATTCAACCACCTGGAGCCCTGCCATGAGCCAAACCCTCTGCCGTTCATTTTCCCATTGGATCAAACCAAGAACTTGCAGGGGTTCATATGAAGATCGTGACGTATTTTGTTTCGACATTTTTAACGTGGGTGGCTTTCGATTTAGCGCTCTACCGGCGAAAAATCTCAGGGCGCTCAGCGGCCGCCGAGGTATCTCGGGACTATAGTCCCGAAGAATTGGCGCGAAAAAAGCAACTTCAGCAGCGCCATTTGAGCGTGATTCCGCGGCGCTGGCCAAAAGGGCGCCGCCCTGTGCGCTCGAAGTGCAACTACTTTAGCAATAAGCCCAAGGACGTTGGGTACTCAGATCAACGCAAAATTCGCCGAAGAATTAACAATCAATAGATGTGCGGTGGGAACTGAAAAGTTCTGCATATTGCTGGAAGACTCTCTCCAAAACTAAAAGGTAGCCATTTTCAACGGAGTCACGTGGGCGCATTCTCCCCGCAAGAGATAAGTGCCCATGCCTCCTAGTGAAGTGCAATTCTCGATCCAAAGGTCGCATCCGCTTAAAACTTTGACTTTGAAGGTAGGTTCCAACTATCTCTCATCCACCGTGATCTACCTTAACTTCTGTCGATTCGTATTCGGCCTATCGCTCGTAAGTCTTTCGATTGTCACATTTGTGACCCCTCTGCCCGCCTATGCCGAGGACCTAGTCGACGAGGGACGCGATGAACTGAATCAAGAGGTAAACACTCTTTCTGAAAAGATAGATCGGTTTTTTAGCCAAGAGCGGTTTGTAAATGAACACACGGGAACTCGCTTCAACGTGCAATGGTTGGCGCAAGCTCAAGACGAAGAAAAACCCAGCTACCACCTGCACTACTCGTTTCATCTAAATTTACCCAAAACCAGTGAGCGCCTTCACTTGATTGTTGAGCGCCCCGAAGATGAAGCACGCGAATGGCTCACGCGCCGAATTGAGACCGAATCCAAATCGCCTGACGAGAGCGTAGGGGCCGCCGACGAAAGTCTCGTGGGCCTTCGCTACCTGGCTCACAAGAGCAAGCGTTCTGCGGTGAGGTTCAAATCGGGTGTTAAAGCCAAATGGCTCCCCGAACCGTTTGCTGATGCGAGGGCTCGCCATACATTTTTCTTTAGCGGAAACGAACTGCATTTGATTCAAAACGTGGGCTGGCGCGAATTTCATGGCTGGAACACCGACAGCAACGTGAATTTCAATCGAACCCTAACACCCACCTTGCTCTTTTCAATCGCTAATCGGGGCGATTACTCTTCATTGTCCAAGCGCTGGTCGGTTGAAGACTCCGTAAGTCTATCAAAAACCTTCACGGCTAAAACTGCGGGCAGCCTTTCAACTGGGGTTGGCAGTTCAAGCTATCCCCACTACGGGGTAACTGATTACTTCGTCAGCACTTCACTCAGATCGTATGTGCACCGCAACTGGGTCATTGCCGAGCTGGTTCCGGGCGTAAACTGGTCAAGGAGTCAGGGGTTTCACCCAATCAAGTCTGTGACTCTTATGTTTGAATTCGATCTTGTGGAGTGACATTCGCCGGTGGATATTCTTCTTGGTCATTTTCTCCCACTGCTGGGTTGACCCATGGGTTCGCTGCCCCTAATTATAGATGAGTGAGACCGCGCTTGAAATCTGGCCCCAGTCGGCTTTCGATCTATATTGCTGTTTTTTTTCTTTGGTCTGGCTGCGCCTCGACTTCGCAGCTTCGAATTCGTACCAAAGTCATTATGGCCACCCCCATTTCTATTTTTTTGCCCAAGGGCGAGTCGGCGCATTTTGAACCGGTTTTTGGGATTTTTCATGAAGTTGACCGCGAACTTTCATCTTACAAAGAGGACTCACCCATAAGTCAGCTGAATCAAAGAAAATCTCTCGATGCCTCACCTTTTGTATTAGAAATCTTGAAGCGCTCAATAGAGATTGCAAGGATATCCAACGGAGCGTTTGACCCCACTATTGGTGCGATCACACTTCAAACCTATAGATTTGGCTATTCGCCCGGTAAACCACCCACTCCAAATGATATTCAGCGAGCCAAAAACGCTGTGGATTATCGAAAAATCAAAATATCGGGCAAACGGGTGGCGATCGGGCCCCAAACATGGCTCGACTTGGGGGGCATCGGAAAAGGTTTTGCCGTCGACAAGGCGTCAGATTATCTCGTTCAAAAAAATATAACCTCTGCTGTTATCGCTGCTTCAGGGGATATTCGCTGTTTGGGCTCGTGTTCAAGCGCCATTCAAGACCCTTTTAACGAAAACCAAAATTTAGTTGCGTTTCGAACGAAGGGGCCTATTGCGCTTTCAACTAGCGGATCCTATATCAAAAAACGCAGTCAAAAGGTTCATCATTTGATTAAGCCTGATACAGGAAAGTCGGCTCAGACATTTGTTAGCGTGACTCTCTATGCGCTCGGCGACAACACCACTCTTGATGCACTCACTACGGCAGCCTTTGTGACCCCGATGACTGAAGTGTTGAGTTTGCTTAATCAGTTCAAAGGAGTTGAATTCTTTTTCGTATTGAGCGATCGCACCATTTGGCACAGCCCAGGCTTTTTCGATTATTTAGAAGATGTTTCTTGGGCAACCAATAAAGCGGACTTTAAAATCAAAGTCGCCGACAAGAAAAAGATCAATTGAAAACAAACAAAACTCAACAGCTTAATTAGGGCCCACTTCGGACCAAGCGCTATAACTAGGCCCCCGCTAAAAATATTGAACATACCCGAAGACATAAGAGAAAGTGCCAAAAGCGTAAGCGCTCCAACCACCCCATCGTTGACGAGTGATGGGCCTAGTGTAGGGTCGGCCGTTTGACCAACAGCTTGGCCAGTCGCTCGTAATCGTCGATGCCGTCCGCGCTGTTGATGCCGTTTAAAATTTCCACCATGACAT
>JBGSQJ010000361.1:0-3769 GCA_041738165.1 Bdellovibrionales bacterium | reverse complement strand
ACGGGTGTGTCAGAGGCTATGCATGCGACGGCCTATGGCTTGATCATGGCGATTCCCGCCTTGGTTATGTATTCAGTTCTTCAAAATCGCGTCAACAAACTCTCTGATGATATGACCCAGGCCGCACTTCGTATCTATAATCTTTTGGGTTTTCATTATGAGTCTGTTCCAACGTCTAAGCGTGGAACGAAATAAAGGGAGAGTCCGATATGCATTCGCCATCGAGCGGTAGGGGTCGGCGAGGACGTTCAAAAGGTTTGAATTTTGAACTCAATCTAGTGCCCTTTATCGATATGCTTTCTGTCTGCATTTGTTTTTTGCTTGTGACTGCCGTTTTTATCAACTTAGGTTCTATTCATGTAAATCAAGCTGTGGGCACAGAGTCTTCGAGTGCCAGCAAGCCAGAAGGCAGCCTGACAGTGCATGTTTCAGACGACGGTGAAGTGCGATTTGAGCCCAAAGACATTAAGGGCTATCGCAAGGGCAAATTTCAAGAATCGGTGGGCGGCTTGAAGCCGGGCCGTGTGGATTTGTCGAACACCGCCAAGTGGATCACGGCATTTGCAGGTCAGTACTCGGAAGTGAAAACAGTATTGGTTATGCCGAGCGCCTCGGCTCGTTATGAAGATTTGGTTGAGTTAATGGCGCAGTTTAAAAAAGCATCAATGGATCAAATTGGTGTGGCCCCACTTTAAGGAGAATGACTGATGTTACGCACAAGTAGTCTTTTGGAGCCTAGCCACCTTTCTTCGGCCCTAGCTGGCCAATCTCGAATTAAGCCCTCAGGTGGACGCCATGGCCGAGTCGTCGTGGCTTCATTGATGCTGACCTCACTGGTTGATGCCTTTTCGATCTTAGTTATCTTTTTGATTATGAATCACGCGGCCGATCAAGAAATGCTCAATATTGGGGACAAGCTGACTTTGCCCAAAGCCTCTGCCAGCCAGTTGATTCAAAAAGGCGTTGTGATTCGGCTCGAGAATGGAAAAGTTCATTTGGATGACGCGGTGGTCTCGCTCGGCAGCTTGGCGGATCAACTCAAGGCCGTGTCGACTTCCGACAAAGAAAATGGCCTCATCATTGTAGCCGATCGTAGCTTGGACTACGCGGAGCTGAGCCCTATTATTCTTATGGGATCGAGTGCCGGATTCACTAAGTACAAGTTTGCAGTGATTCAAAAAGACTGATACCTAAGAGGACATGGATAGTCCTTTCTCAAAAAAATCTGCCGATAAATATCTGATCCGCGGAGCCGAGCTTTGGACGGGCCAAGAGGTTCGCTCTCGGGTTTGTGTGCGCGTTCATAATGGACGGTTGGTCTCTATCGAAGACGAGACAGATTCGTTGGCGAAAAATTCAGATGAAATTGAAATTCAAGCTCAGAATCGAGTGCTCATCCCTGCTGGAGTCGATGCACAAGTGCATCTTCGGGTACCAGGGCAAGGTCACAAAGAAACCCCCAAAACGGGACTTCTGGCCGCACTAAAGGGTGGCTACTCGGCTGTGCTCACCATGCCGAATACGCAACCGACGATTGACGATCTCGATACATTGCGCTTAGGCCAAAGCCAGGTGGCTGAGTTTGAGCGCCTCTATGGCGTTCATGTGTTCTGGTCTGCGGCTATAACAAAAAGGCTCAATAGTGAGCAGGTGACGTCATTTGAAGATTTGGTTCGCGAGGGCGTAAGGGCATTTACGAACGATGGTCTTGGCGTTGAAAGCGACCAAGTTATGGCCCAAGCGTTTCAGAAATTAGAAAGTCTCGGTGTTCCTCTTTTGCAGCATGCTGAATTCTTAGGTCATGGTGGCTCGCTTGCACCTGGCCCGGTCCAGGCGAAAGTGGGAGCCAAGGCCTACCCAGATGAACCAGAATGGAAAATGGTTGAGCGGGATATTCGTGAGCTACGAAAGTATCCCAGGTCGCGCTACCACGTGCTTCATGTCTCAAGTCGCCACACATTAAAACTTGTTGCGAGGGCCAAAGAAGAGGGGCTCAATGTCACGGCGGAGGTTTCGCCTCATCATCTGTTTTTCAATTGTGAAACGATAGACCCAGACAATAAATCCTTTAAAATGAATCCGCCCATTCGAGGCCCTGAAGACCAAGCTGAACTTTGGGGCGCGCTTAAAAATGGGACAGTTGATTTTGTGGCCACGGATCATGCTCCGCATGAGGAGCTTGTGAAATCCAGCGAGTTCAATCAGGCGGCATTTGGCACGATCGGACTCGAGACCACATTGCCCGTGCTGCTCTACGGATTAAACCGGGGGCTCTTGGATGAGCGGCGCTTGGTAGAGGTCTTTGCCACGAGCCCCGCAAGGTTTTTAAGGCTTCCCCCGCAATTTGGACAATTTGTCATAGGCGAGCCGTTTCATGGGATTTTAGTCGATGTCCATTCTCCACCGCACCTATGGAAAAGTGGAGATTTTTCGAGTTTGTCCCAGAACAGCTGTTTTATTGGAAGCCGTTTACCTGGTAAGATAGAGCGTGCATTTCATTCTGCGGATTCTTATATATTTTAGATTTCTTTTTGCGGCGGTTTGGCTGCTGCCAAGCCTATCTGTCGCCGAGAAAGATTTTTCGAGCTGGCGTAAATTTTCTCAAGGCGATCTGATCAGCGAATCCAAAGCCTTGCATCCGGGTAGCACCGTCAATCTAGGGCTTCGAATAAAATTAAAAAAGCATTGGCACACCTACTGGATCAACCCTGGAGACTCAGGGGCTCCCCCTCGACTAGAGTTTAACAATTCGGAGGGTTTGAGGGTTCTCGCCGTCGATATGCCATTTCCAGAACGCTTGCAAACAGGTCCATTAACCTCATTTGGTTACTCAAATGAGGTCATCTTTCCAATTCAGATTTCGGTGGATTCGAAATTGAAACCCGGGCAAATCGGCCGCATTGAAATCAATGCGGAGTGGTTAATTTGTGAGGATGTGTGCATTCCAGCCATAGATACGGTGACCCTCGAACTTCCGATTCAAAATGGTGGTGAGCTTGAGCCATCAGAGCACTTTGAACGTTTGCAACTAGCACGCGCTCGCGTGCCTTCTTCATGGATTGGATACCCTAAGTTTGTCGATGTTGAATCTAAATCCCACCTGACCATCGAACCCTGGGCGCCACGGCGAAAATTTGTCGACTTTTTTGGATTTAAAGAGTCTGGTTTGGCCGCAACGCCGCCAAAATCCGAGAGTGTTGGTGATTCGCTCAAGTTGTATTTTGATCGCGGCACGACTCCGCGGTTGGACTCAGATTCTGTAGGGGTTCTCATTTTTCAAAATTCCTCTGGTCAATTGCGAGCCCAACAGTTGGGGCGGACTGATGTCAAAATTTGGACGCAAAAAAAGAATGCCGGCGCCGTTTGGCGTGAACTATTGGGGATGCTGATTTTGGCTTGGCTTGGAGGTCTGGTTTTAAATCTCATGCCATGCGTGTTCCCGGTGTTGTCGATCAAACTCTTCAGTTTGGTCAAACTGTCGGCGGCGCATCCGAAAGAGGTACGTTGGCAAAATCTCAGCTATGTTGCCGGAGTTGTGGTTTCATTTCTAATCATTGCACTGGCTTTAGTGGCATTTCGAAGCCTGGGTCAGTTCGTGGGCTGGGGCTTTCAACTTCAATCACCGCTATTTGTAACCTTGATGGCCTGGCTGTTTTCGGCTCTTGCATTGAACTTGGCCGGTGTTTTTGAGCTCGAGTTTATCAGTGGGGGCATTGGGCACAAACTGACGCGAATGGGTGGGCTCTCGGGTTCCTTTTTTACCGGAGTC
>JBGSQJ010000385.1:0-1885 GCA_041738165.1 Bdellovibrionales bacterium | reverse complement strand
TTCTATATTTGTAACAGCGTTGATCACTTTATTATTGTCGGCAATGACGTTATCGCCGCTTTCTAGCGCAAGTGACGAGGACACAGAGCAAGACCTCTGCGAACTCCACCTCGCAGCCGAGGACTTAACGTCTATCTTGTTCAAGCTGCTGTTCGATCGCCACGGGCAAAGTGACTTCAAAACCCTGATGACCGCGGTCACCGATCAAAGTCGGCGGCGAGATCTTATACGCGCGGTGATCCCCGGGCTTCCGGTCAATTTTGATATCAGTAGTCTTGGGCTCACAAATCGAGCCGATGTCGCTGCCTTGGCACTCGATGCTGTCGAAGAGTGGCATTCTCTGTCAGCACAAGAGCGATTGAACTACATTTTGGTTCAAACCCAACTATCAGATGAGTTGTGGTCAGAAAATTTTGTTGATCAGCGTCGGGAGCTCATTCAAATATGGAACATATTGGCTCCAAATACACACGTTGACTTTACCAACTGGAGCGACAAATACCGACGCACTGACATTCTCGCATTTCTTTTCGAGACGGCGCTACGTGAGTCGCTTCATCCTCAAGGTCCATTTGCAAGTGTCGATGAGCTTTTGCTACATGCCTTAAAAATTCCGCTCGAAGCGGCGGTGGATTTTCAGAAAAATTCTTGGCCTACGAGAACACGATTTTTATCGGCGGCAATTGAATACCACATTGGCACGAAAGACTGGAAAAGACTCAAGACTCGGCCGAAACATCTTAGCAAACCAGAGATCAATGACACCATATTGCTGATGACCACCTTGACGATGATACAAAAACTCGGAGGCGAAGAAGACGAACGCCATACCTTTGACCAAGAAAAGGCGAAAGCACACCTTAGAAATGTAGTCGCGAATCGCCTTCAAACCATCGATGGCAGTTTGTCCCTAAAGGAGTTAGATGAAATTGAGAATCGCGCTGGAGATGTCTGGCCCTTTTATCTTTTAACATCGGCATTCGGGACTCAAAATCGGTCCGAGCTTCATGCCGTGGTAGCCAGAATTATTAAATCTGTCGCGAAGGGTGAGTTCCCTGACGAAAAGTTCTCAAGCTGGAAATCCATTGACGGCGGAGACGAGGTCCTCGCCAAAATAACGAAACCCCGCTTTCGTTTGAGTGTTTTTAATCCCCGTGCGCAAATAGAACGTCCACTCGAGCTGTTACAGGATGAGAAGTGGAACTTTCCCGAAGTGACCTCGCTCCCTGATCTCGCACAAGAAATCTTAGATTTTCGAGACAATCCAAGGTTGCTTTTGGATCGGTCGGATGATCTGCCCACTGCTGTCATACAAAAATCTGTGTGGCAAGCGATTGAGTCACGCTGGCCCCATCGGTTAGGAGAAGTCACTCGCCTACTTAACTTCCTAAAGTCCAACCAAGTTGAACTCGAAATTCCAACAGAATCTAGGTACAGCATACATCAATCATCACATACCGCCAACCTAATGACCAGTGAACGCAAAGAGCAGCTCGTGCTTAGCCTACCATTTTGGGAAGCCAGCCAACTGCTTCGCATTGGGCATTGCCGTTCTGCCGAGACCTGCTTTGGCCTTAACACCGGCAGGTATGAGCTCCTCAGTGTCACCCTGTCACCCAGCTATTTTGGTTTAGCGGGGTTCGTACTCAATCAAGGGGATTTCGCAAAATCCAAAGACTTTCACCGTGTACTTGAGGACACTCGGAAGGGCACAATACGCGGCGTCGATTGGCAAAGTGACGGTAGATTGCGGTTTACTTTAGAAAACGCAGAATTGGTTTTGTCCAAACCGACGTTTGGGTTTCACAGCCGGCAAATCGTAAGAGTTAGAAATCTGGGTAAATCCGTTAGCCGCATGGGAGAAATTTTGGGCAACGACTTCGCA
>JBGSQJ010000350.1:0-1766 GCA_041738165.1 Bdellovibrionales bacterium | reverse complement strand
GCGGTGCATATCGAAAAAGGAACCGTGTACCTAAAACGAGATTCCGAGTTGGAGTTTGAAGAAGGCGAACCTCGGAACATACGTGATGACATCAACGGCCGTTTCTACGTCATCTTTGTCATCCGAATTGGTCGCGTAATCTACAAAAGGTGATTTTTTCTTTAACGTGTATACGGGCTGGGCCCACGAAAACCAGTCGACGCCAAAAGTGATGTTGTGCTTAAAGGTCCAACGATTACCAACGGCAAAATTAAAACCAAGAGATTGAATTTCCACCAGATCGATCGAAGGGTACGACCCTCCAGAGACTCGGTTTAAAAGTTTGTCGCCTAAGTGAATAGAGAAGTCGAAATAGGTCAGTCCATAACTCAAATTGAAACTGTTGCTGCCTAGGTAAGATCTGCGTATGAGCGAAATGCGCTCATCGGTCATTTGACCAAGGTCTTCGATAATAAATGGCACCGAAACGCTGGCGCGAAGGTACTCGAACTCCCACGTGGTGTTGGCCGAATTTATAAGCCCCACTGTTGCGCCATACTTGCTTGGCAAAATCAGATCAAAGGGGGAGTAATTTCCTAGCACAAGGTAGTCGGAATTCTCCCGCAGAGCTTTAGATTTTTTTAAAGTTTCAGAAACGTCGTCGACAGCGGCTGTGACCTGATCGCCCGCCGACTTGATGAGTTCTTCGGCTTTGTTTTTCTCAGAAGATTTGTGAGTCTCGGATTGGGCGCTCGCGCTGATTACAACTGCCAGTAGTGAGATAGCAACCGTCTTTGTCATTTCGCCCTTTTCTCCATTAGAGAATTCACGATCCAGCGTTGATACTCTTCAGACAAAGCTTCTCGTACTTGCTCGATCTTGAGCCACAAAAATTCATGGTCGGTTTCAAGTTTCAAGCCGCCAGATATATCGAGTTCGCAGGCATAAAAAAAACCCTGTTTTTGAAAATGCCGACTATAGTGTCTAGAATACAGATATTGGCCGCACTGGCCTAAAAAATGTGGCGCAGTGATTTTGGCGCCAAGTTCCTCAAAAACCTCGCGCCGAAGCCCTTCTAATGGAATCTCGCCCGAGTCCAAACCCCCGCCAGGCAAAAACAATCCGTTGGGTGTGCGTACTGCGGCCACCTCATTCGCTGAATTCAAGCTGATGGCGTAGGCGCCAGGGCGAAGCTCATAGGTGGCACCAGCTTCGGGCTCACCAAATATCGGGTAGATCTCTTGATTCGGTTTTTTAACGATTTGACCCTCTGCATATCGGAAATTTAACCGTGTACCTAAACGGATAAAACATTGCGGCCGATGCAGTGATACTCGATCCCCGCGCGCTTCATTTTGCCTGGGTCAAAAAGATTACGGCCATCTAAAACAAGCGGTTCGCGCATTTTTTCTTTCAAGACTTCTGGTGAAACCGAGCGGAACTCGGGCCACTCTGTCACGATCAAAAGTGCGTCTGCGCCAACAAGTGCATCACCAGCGGATTCGCAGGCCTCAAAGGGCACGCGAGAGGCGGCTTTTGCATTTTCTGTGGCAACAGGGTCATAGGCTCTAATTTTGGCTCCATTTAAAAACAACTCTTCCATAATTTTTAACGAAGGAGCACGGCGTACGTCATCAGTTCTTGGCTTAAAGGCCAAACCCCAAAGCGCCACAGTTTTGCCCTTGAGTGAACCGAGGCGAGCATGCAGCTTTTCGGTCAGCAATACCTTTTGCCTCTCGTTCACATCGTCGGTCGCCCGAAGCAGTTTCAGCTCGAGATCTTGAGTT
>JBGSQJ010000341.1:0-12322 GCA_041738165.1 Bdellovibrionales bacterium | reverse complement strand
AAAGAGTGCATTGAAGATCCAACTCGAATGCTTTTAGAAATTTAGATCGCAGCTGCGATTTTAAGGAGAACCAAACGCGTGGCAAATGCTCAAGAATTTGACTTGGTGGTTATCGGCTCGGGACCTGGAGGTTATATCGGAGCGATTCGCGCCGCACAGCTTGGATTGAACACGGCCGTGATCGAAAAAGACGCCACTTTTGGCGGCACGTGCCTCAACGTGGGCTGCATTCCTTCAAAGGCGCTGCTCGACTCTTCTGAACACTTTTCAGATGCTCAGCATGAATTCAAAAATCACGGCATCGAAGTGAGTTCTGTCAAACTCAACTTAGATCAAATGATGGCGCGCAAAAGTAAAATTGTTGGCGATCTCACACAGGGCGTGGCGTTTTTATTTAAGAAAAATAAAATCACATCCTTCAAAGGCACAGGGCGCCTGATCGACGCGGGCACGGTTGGCGTGAAGGCCAGTGACGGCACTGAAACCGTCATAAAAGCTAAGAACATCGTACTCGCCACCGGCAGCGTGCCCAATCAAATTCCCACCCTGCCCTTTGATGGCAAGTCTATTGTTTCATCAACCGAAGCCTTGAGCCTTCCCAAAGTGCCCAAACATCTGATTGTGGTGGGAGCCGGAGTGATTGGTTTGGAGCTGGGATCAGTTTGGGCCAGACTCGGCGCTAAGGTCACGGTACTTGAATATGCCGATCGGCTCTGCCCTAGCATGGATCATCAACTCACCAAGAGAATGATGACCGTGCTTGGCAAGCAAGGTCTTGAATTTTTACTGCAAGTCAAAGTGACCGGCGCTGAGGTGGGCTCGAGCGGCACCACTGTGAGTTTTGAAGAACTTGGCTCGGGCGAGAAAAAATCGATCCAAGGCGATGTCGTATTGGTCGCGACCGGGCGAAAGCCATTTTCGGATGGTTTAGGTCTTGAAGCCCTGGGGATAGAAAAAGATCCGAGAGGTTTTGTTCTGGTGAATTCACATTTGCAGACTAAGTATCCAAACATTTACGCCATTGGAGATCTCATTCCCGGACCGATGTTGGCTCACAAAGCCGAAGAAGAAGGCGTGGCCGTTGCCGAAACCATTTCAGGTCACGCGGGCCATGTTAACTACGAAACCGTTCCCAATGTTGTTTACACCTGGCCCGAACTTGCAAGTGTTGGACTCACCGAAGAGCAGCTCAAAGAAAAAGGCGCAGAGTATAAGGCCGGAACTTTTATGTTCACGGCAAATGGCCGCGCCAAGGCGATGGGAATGACAGATGGAATGGTCAAAGTCCTGGCGGATGCCAAGACAGATCGACTTTTGGGAGTTCACATATTGGGTCCACGGGCGTCAGATATGATTGCTGAGGCGGTTGTGGCTATGGAGTTTGGCGGATCTGCTGAAGATCTAGCCAGAAGCTTTCACGCCCACCCCACGCTCAGCGAGACGCTGCGTGAGGCCGCTCTCAATGTCGACAAACGCGCCCGGCAGGCCTGACCTCAGTCTGGCGGTGTGGAGCCCTTGAAAGCCTCTCACATCCCACTGGTGAGTTTTTGTGTCAACGATATCCCTCTTAGATCAATTAAGTGCAGATCGCAGCGTTGAAACCAATTTTAGCGCGAAAGGCCGCAAAAAACGTCACTTAGGCCTGCCAACGAATGGTCACGTCGTCGATTGGTTGGCACAAAATTAGCATCTTAAAAGCGAAAAGAGTTATTGCCAACTCACATTAAATTTGCCGGAGCAATCAAGCTCCCAAATTTTCAGAAATGTACACGGGCGGATACTATGAAATTTATATTACTCTGTTTTTTAGTTCTAAGTCAGTTTGTTTGGGCAAATTCCAGTATTTCCGGCATAGGGACTGCGGAATTTAAAAAGAGCGGCAGGTTCACAGATCTAGAAATTAAAGGTGTCCAATGGCATGCAGAGCAAATGGCCTTGGAAGATTGCAAGCGGTATGGTGCTACTAGTTGTGTCATAGACAGCGAATCCTTGGTGTCGGTGTGCAATCTACGAACAGGTTTTAGCTTTGTATGTAGCGTTTCGATTAATGCTAATCCTGCTCCAGAGAGCAATTAGCCAGTTCGTTCAATTCAAAATATTTTTTCGGACCTCGCCAGACGCTTTCACGCCCACCCCACGCTCAGCGAGACGCTGCGTGAGGCCGCTCTCAATGTCGACAAACGCGCCCGGCAGGCCTGAGACCTGGTAGCATTTTCAATTTAGATTCTTATTTTTGAATGGCTTGAGGCGAACCTTTGGCCGCGATAAGTTTGACGAATGAAGTTCCCTGAGTTTTCAGCTCAGCTCTGGAGTTTGCGCAGGCGAGTCGTGGCCACGGCCGCCCTTATGTTGATCCATGCCGCCATTGTGCTCACATTGCCCCTTCCACTCAAAGTTTTACTCGATCAGGTGATACTAAAGTCCTCACCGCTTCCGACGCAAATCGAATTCTTAAGCCTTTATCCCGACACCACAAAAATACTTCTGCTGTTCTTTGTTTTTTTAGCCCTCATTTTGGTCAATTCGGCTGTGAGCTTTGCCATGTCGATGATGGCTGGCAAAACTGGATTTCAGGTGGCCTTTGAAATGAGAAAACACCTTCTTCAGCGTATGTTTTCGGCTAAACAAGTCTATCTTGAACGGCAAACCAGGGCCAAGTGGACAGGCATGCTCAGTGGAGATCTTGGCAATATTCAAGACGTGGTGGTCGACGGACTCTTTGCACTAGTTGTGGGTGTTCCCACCTTGCTCGCGATTGTCGGCATATTGTTTTTCACGTCAGATGTACTTGGCGCAGTTGTTTTTTCAGTTTTGATCTGCACCCTTATATTCACTGTTGTTTTGTCGAAGGTCATACGTCGCAACTTAAGAACCTTTAGAAACACCAACGTCACGATGGACGATTCGATTTTTCAAGCTGTTGGCGCCATGCCCTTAATCAAAACTCTTGTGGCCGGAAAATCAGTCACCATGACTATCGAAAAGACCTTTTTAAAAAGTATGCTCTCACTTTTATCGGTCGTTCAATACCAAAGCGCCTATGATTTGAGTCTGCAAGGTACTCGAAACTTACTTCGGGCGCTGGTGCTTCTTGTGGGCGGCTGGATGGTGATTCATCAAAATCTCTCGGTTGGAACCCTGGTCTTATTTATTAGTTATGTCGAAGCGACCTCTCAGCCCCTCAATTACATTTCGAAGTTTGTTACCAAATGGAACAAAACGAGCGTGTCACTTGAAAGAGTCGAGCGGTACTTTCTCGAACTCTCTCAAGTTCAAGAAGACCCGCATGGAGCTCCCGTCTCATTTGGGCCTCAGGGGTTTACCCACCTCGAATTTAGAAATGTGAGCTTTGGCTATTCAGACTCTAAATTGTTGCTCAATGATTTCTCACACGTCTTGTCAGCTGGCCAGACGGTAGCCCTGGCAGGTCCTTCTGGAGCCGGAAAAAGCACCGTTTGCCACCTATTGTTAAGACTTCTCGAGCCGATTTCGGGAGAAATTTTAATTAACGGAAAAAGCATTTCGTCTATCGAACTCAGTGGCTACCGAAAGACCTTCTCTGTGGTTTTTCAAGAACCGCTCTTATTGAACGCTACCATTCGTGAAAATCTACTTTTAGGGATGGAAGATGGCAATTTGGACGATTCGGCACTTTATCGTGCTCTTGAGAAAGTGAATGCCGCGGATTTCATTCAGTCACTGCCGCTCAAATTGAGCACGAAAATTGGCGAAGGTGGCCGAAAGCTCTCTGGCGGTGAGAGACAGCGGCTGATGCTCGCCCGGGCCTTTTTAAAGCCATTTTCAAGCGTATTTATTTTTGATGAGCCAAGTACCGGACTTGACCCCCAAAGCAGCCAAATTCTCTTTGATTCTATAAAGGGACTTAAAGAATGCGGCGCGCTCGTTATTTTGGTCACGCATAGAAAAAACGAACTCCAGTATGCAGACCGGGTCCTGCAGTTCCCCCTGCTATCCGCGCCGCCAGAAAACGTATACCACCCGATACACCAGCCCTTGTCCTAACAACGGTTTGTACAAATCAACGCATCCCGCCCTTTATTGAAATACCTTCAATTCGAATTCGGCGCGTCTTGGGTGGCACGCGTAAGGGCATTTCGATTATTTTTTACAGAATACAATCCTGACATAGGTTCATAAGCCAAGAAGCGTTATAGTCGCCACAACGTTTTGGAGACCAAATATGAGCGCCGAAACATTTGAACCTATGAGAATGAAAAGACTGCTGTTTTACTCGCACGACACTGTTGGCCTAGGTCATATTAGAAGAACCCAAAAAATCGCCAACCAACTCAGCGATCCAAATACTTCTATTCTCATTATTTGCTCGAGCCCTAAAGCCTCTGAATTCGAATCTGCCGAAGGCATTGAATACCTAAAGCTTCCAAGTTTCACGAAGCTTCAAGACGGCAGCTACATTCCAAAAAATCTAAAGATGAGCCTTTCTGAGTTCATTGAACTGCGCTCTGAGCTAATTTTGGCCACCGTCAAATCGTTCAAGCCTGATGTGTTTTTGGTCGACAAAGAGCCTCTCGGAGTGGGCGGTGAACTCAAATCCGCCCTCTCGCACATAAAAAATCACCTAGAGGGCTGCATCACCATCTGTGGACTCCGTGACATTCTCGACGACCCCGAATCGTTGGCCACCGAATGGCGAAAACGCGGCTCGGCAGAGGCCTTAGAGGAGTATTATAGGTCCATTCTGGTCTACGGCGATCAGAAGATCTACGATCTTGGTAATCAACATCAAATGAACGACTCGATTCAGAGAAAAATGAAGTACGTGGGCTACCTCCTTCAACCTGAATCACTGATCGCTGAAAAGCCAAAAGAGGACACTTGGCCCTCTTTTGAAGACTCAGATAAGCCGTTTGTTTTATTCACTTTGGGCGGCGGTGAAGACGGCGCCGAATACCTCCACCAAATAGCAGACTCTTTGCACAGGCTCTCAGAAAATGATCTCAACGCCGTGGTGGTGACAGGACCATTTTTACCCAACTCAGATTACGCGGCTTTTTACGCAAAAGTTTATCAACTGGGTAATGTTCGCTGCATGAAATTTTCATCGAATATGAAAGAGCTAATCACTAAAGCCAACCTCATTGTCTCAATGGGCGGGTACAACACCTTTTGTGAAATCGTCTCCATGGGCAAACGGCCCCTCATTCTCCCCCGCGTAAGACCTCGAAAAGAGCAGCTGATCCGGGCTCAAATTTTCAACAATCTGGGCGTATGTGACTACATTGACCCGGACGTCCTTTCTGGCGAGGTTCTTTCAAACCGAATCATCGAGTTACTTTCAGAGCGCCGCCAACCTATGACTCACTTTAATGTCAACGGACTAGAGAACACACGTGGGCATATTCAAGAATATTTGCTTGCCGACAGCTTCAGATGAAAAAGCCGAAGTATTTCTTTATTTTAAAAGGATACCCAAGATTATCAGAGAGCTTTGTCGCACAAGAGATTCATCTTTTGGAGCAAAGAGGCTACGACATTACGATTTTAGCGATGAGAAAGCCTCGCGAGGAACTGCGCCAGCCCGTAGTAGCCAAAATCACCGCTAAAACCATCTATATCCCCGAATACATTCGTCCAAATTTACTTATTGTTCTCAAATCCAATTTCAAGGCTTTTTTTAAATTTCCAAAAACCTACCCGGTCTACTTCTTTAAGGCGCTCTTAAAATCGATTGAGCAGCGTCAAAAGGATCATCTCAAACGACTTTTGCAAGCGGGCTGGTGCCTCGACACTTGTGACTTCAAAGAAGATGGCCTTCATATTCACTCTCACTTTGTTCATACTCCAACCACTATGGCCTACTACCTTCACAAGATAACAGGGATCAAATTCTCAATTTCAGCCCATGCAAAAGACATCTACACGATCGATTCAAATGAACTTAGCCGAAAAGTGAACGCGGCCGAGTTTCTTACGACTTGCACCCACTTCAATGTAGAGTACATCCGGCAAATCGTGGCAGACCCCGAAAAGGTTCGATTGGCGTATCATGGCATCGACACACAGTACTTCAGCCCAACCCAGATAAATTGCCTAGAACATAAAGATCCCTATCTGTTTTGCACCATCAGCCGGATTGTCAAAAAAAAGGGTTATGACACAGTTCTTAGGGCTCTGGATATAGTCAAGCGCCAGGGCGTACGATTTCGCTACGACATCTACGGAACTGGTGATTTAGATGAGAAGATCAAAGCGCTGGCTGTTGAACTTGGCCTTGAAGATTCAGTGGTCTTTCACGGCGCCCAATCTCAAAGCGGGCTTGTCGAGCGTTTGAAACAAAAAGGCCTCTTTCTTTGTGGCTCAAGAATCTCTGACGATGGAGATCGAGACGGCATCCCCAATGCCATGGCCGAAGCCATGAGCATGGAGCTGGCGGTCGTTGCGACTCGTGTTTCAGGGATTCCTGAACTGGTCGAAAATGGGCAGTCAGGTCTTTTGGTCGAGCCCAATGATCCCGAGGCGCTTGCTGGCGCAATATTGAAACTCATTCGAAATCCCGATTACACCGAACAACTCTCGAAAAATGGTCGAAAACGTGTCCTTGAAGTTTTTGACTCCTTAAACTGCGTCAATCACCTCTGCGAAAGCTTTGATCTAATTCAAAAAGATGTGAGTGAAGCTCATGCCTAGACGAGTTTTTTTTCGCACTGACGATGTGGGCGAAGCAAATGAAAAATTCGCGAGGCTTGCCCAAATTTTCGCGAATAAAAAATGTCCGCTCGTCGGGGCCGTTATACCCACCAAAATAAGTGGCGAGATTCAAAAATTGGCAAGAACCTATTCTGAGAGCCTCGAATTTGTTTGCCACGGCTATCAACATCTCAATCGAGCTATTGAAGGCAGCAAAAAATCTGAGTACCCTGAATCTCGCTCTCCTGACGAAGTTGAAAGTGAATTAGAGCTGGGCTTTGCCTTCACAAGCCAAGCTTTCAAAGAGCTGTTCACTCCCGTGTTTGTTCCACCATGGAACCGATTTGACAGCAAGTGGGTTCCGCTTTTAACGAATCCAGGCTTTGTAGCGATCTCAGCATTTGGAGACGAAACTTGTTCTGGCAAGGTCAAAGCCTTGAACGTACACATTGACCTTCACTCTTCTAAAAAACCAAGAGCCACTTCAATTGACGAGGTCATTCAGCAGCTCCTATGCTCAAAATCTGAATTCACTGGAATCATGCTTCATCACGCCATTATGAATGATGACGACTTTGAATTTATCTCAAGGCTCATTGACAGTTTGCAGGGTGAAGACTTCACCACGCATAGCCTTCGAGAATTACTCTGATGAGAAAACCAAGACTTTTAATATATTGCCAACATCTTTTGGGAATTGGGCATTTGAGCCGCTGCTTGGCGATTGCCAAAGGCTGTGTGGCCGATTTTGAAGTCGATTTTTTGCAAGGCGGCCCTGACGTTGGCAAAACGTTTGAAGCACCTGGGTTTCGACATCATTTTTTAGCTCCGCTTTTGATGAGCGCGAGTGACTCAAAACTGTACTCTCCACGCGCGGGAGTCAGCGTCGACGAGAGCTTGGCCGCTCGAGCCAGCACACTGCAGTCTATCTCGAAAGAACCATTTGATGTGCTCTTGATCGAACTCTACCCCTTTGGAAGACGTAAGCTTGGCGGTGAAATTCGTGAGCTCATCAAACAGGTTCGGGAAACAAACCCATCGGTAAAAGTGGTTTGCTCACTGCGAGACATTGTTGTTGGCAAAGACGACAATGGCCGATTTAAAAATTTCGTCGAGCAGGAATTGAAAGACGGCTTTGACGGGTTACTTGTCCACTCTGACCCTCGCTTTTTAAAATTGAGCCTTCCATTTGAACTCGACCCCCACTTGAAATTGCCAATTGAATACACGGGATTCGTATGCGAACCACAAATTCATGGCTCAGAAAATAGAATGAACCAAATTCTAGTCAGTCTGGGCGGGGGAATTGTTGGCGGCGAGTTGATTGAAGCCTCGGTGAAAGCTGCAGAATTAATTCCAGAAATTGAATTTAAGATTGTTCGCAGCCCAAACTTGGAACCACGATTTCAACAGCTGCTATCGGGTGCGCTCCCCCCAAATGTTATCACTATTGAGTTCTCAAATGAGTTTGAAAATCTGCTCTTGAAGTCTCGGCTTTCCATCAGCATGGCCGGGTACAACACCGTTATGAATTTGCTTAATACGGGCACTTACGGGCTCGTGCTTCCTTACTTAGAAAACGAAGAGCAATCAACTAGAGCCAATGCGTTCGCCAGGGCTGGAGCGCTCAAGGTGCTATCTAACTTCGACCTTGCGCCTGATCAACTTGCGAGATCAATACGTGAGGCCTTGGCCGCACCCAAACCCGATATTTCGGTCGATCTAAACGGCGCGGCTCACACTTCCAAAATTCTCTTACATAACTTAAAGAGCGCTTCACCGCTGCAAAACACGATCGAGGTTTCTCTTTAGAATCTGAGTGGCACTCTCAATCGAGTGGTTTTGAGCGATATATTTTTTAGCCTCTTGGCCCATGCGTTCACAAAGCCCAGGGCTTTCAATTAATTTTTGAATGGCACTGGCCATCGAGGCACTGTCTTTGACAAGTATTCCCGATACATCTTTTTTAACCACGTCAGGCACCCCGCCTGCATCCAGCGCAACCACGGGTAGCCCGAGGCATTGTGATTCGAGGTACACCATCCCGATGGGCTCTTCGATTCCAGGCCAAACGAAAACCCGAGACCGGCGCATGATCGAAAACACCTGCTCACGTGCGACTGATCCCGCAAACCATTTTTTTGATGCTGGTAGAAAATCAAAAAGCGGTTTGATATTTTCGGCTTCAGGCCCACTCCCGAGCGCAATGAAATTCCAGTTTGGATTTTCGACCAACGCCAAGGCCTCGGCCAGAGCTCGAAAGTTGAGCACTTTTTTGCCAGGTCTCATCATCCCCACCGTGAGAACAATGGGATTGTCATTTTCAAATGGCAATTTAGCGCCAACATCAGAATCAAGAATTAGACCGGTGTCGAGAAATGGGGGCAAATCAACTATCGAAGAGTCATCTTCAAGAAAGCTGTTTAAATACCTTCTGTCATTGGCTTTGAGACTAAAGTTTATTTTGGCATGGCGAATGGCGGCCTGCGCGTCCCTTCTTGAGTGCAGCCAATCTTCTGGGGTGTTTTGGCCCGTACGGCAAGCCTCGGCTGTAACATAAGGAAATCCAAACTCTTTCGAAAGCGAAGGCCCCAAATGATCCGGAGATTTGCAATAGTTATGGTAGGTGAACCAAACTGCAGGAAGAGAAACCTCACCAGAGCGGTACCCCTTAGCGAGTCGCTCGCGCTCTGCGGTGAGGCGCTCTTTGATGCTCGTGTATTTTTCAACTGACGGACGTTTTTGATAGCTCAACTCACTCGATTCAAGTCTGGGCCTATATCCCGCTTGGCTTAGCGCTCTCATAATCAACTGAGCGATGATGATGTCACCAGAAGGGATTGGTGAGGTGGGAAGCTTCATGGGTGTATAGAAGGCGACATCAGAGTTCATGGCCTGAGCAACTTACCACTGATTTGGAATTGAAACGAGCCCGGCAGTTTTGGCGTGAGCACACTGCAATTTTTTTACACCCAGGGGGGCAGCCTTTCCGATCGAACGCTTTGCGTTTATACTCGCCAGGAGCACTCAATCTCTCTGCCAAGGAGCGCACTCTATGGCCATGAATTTTGATCCATTTTACTTCACCGACACCATGGATGTTTGCCTGGCCGATCACTGCTCGCTCAAGTGCAAGAACTGCAGTCACTTCTCCCCGTTTTTTACAGAGCCCAGCTTTTACTCGTTTGACTCGTTTAAAAAAGACGTCGCCGCTTTGATAAAAGTCTATCGAGCCAAGAAGCTTCGCTTTTTGGGGGGCCAGCCGCTTTTGCACCCCGAGGCTGAAAAGTTTTTTGAGTTTGCCAAGGCAAGTGGCGGTTTCAAACGCTTAGATATGATCACCAACGGCTTGGCGCTCAATCGCTTTGATTTTTCAAAATACAAAGATTTAAACCGAGTTCAACTTTCAGTCTATTCGAGCGTGAAATTTGATTACATCAAGGCGCTCACTAAATTTGAAGAAATGGTGATGCAGCACAAGGCCGTTTATTGGGATATCCGTCATGCGTTCTTGATTCATCACCGAAGTCTCAATGCGAATGAGCTAAAGGCTTACAACGAATTCAAAGAAGGATTGATTGCAAAAATCAAGGGAACTGTTTTTCGACTAGATGGTCAACCTTTGTGCGAGCCGCCTGAGGATTATTTTCGAATCAGCGTTAAGTATGAAGATAAGTTTCGAAACATAACTCCCGAAACAAAACTCACTAAAGCCGAAGCCACCGAATCTTATGCCAAGTGCTCACTGAAGCGCACCTGCAATCAGATTCACAATGGCTACTTTTACAAATGTCCAAGGCCGCAAAACATGAAGGCCTACCCCAATGTTGAAGGACAAGAGTTTGAGAAAACCGATGGGATTCCTCTTCACGAACCAAACCTGAAGGGCCGAATGAGAGACTATATGGAGTCGAAGGTGCCATTGGATTCTTGCTATTGGTGCACCGAAGGGCTCGAGCCTGTCGTTTACGAAGAACATTCACAGTACAAGGGCCGTGAGCATTTGAAAAAATCATCGACGCCAACTCAGTCGGTGAATATTCCTAAGCCCTTAGATCGAAATGCCAATACTCTTTCGGATTTGCGCTAAAAACGGGACCGATCGCTCTCTAGCGCGCTTGGCGCCTGACTCTAGTAGCTGATCGATTTTCGATCGATTTTGCATCAGGCTCAGGTACTTTTCTCTCGGGCCTTCGAGTTCACGATTGATGACATTGTAAAGTTCTTCTTTGACAGCTCCCCAGCTAATGCCTATTGCGTATTGCTGGCGTAGGCTTTCGATTTCATCTGGTTTTGCAAAGGCTTCATAGAGTTCAAACAAAATGCTGTCCTTTGTTTCTTTGGGCGCTTCTGGCGGCGACGAGTCTGTTTTGATTCTCCCCACCAATTTTTTAAGGCGCTTGGGATCTTCAAACAAACTGATGGAATTGTCGTAAGACTTACTCATTTTTCGCCCATCAAGGCCCGGCACACTTTGACCCTTTTCTTGAACCACGGTCTTTGGGACTTTGAGCAGCTCACCATAGGTCCGATTGAACTTTTGGGCGATGTCTCTGGCGATTTCAAGATGCTGAGTTTGATCATCGCCAACTGGAACCTCATCAGCTGAAAACATCAAAATATCGGCGGTCATCAAAATCGGATAGCTGTAGAGTCCAACATTGACTCCAAAATCCAAGTCTTCTTTGCCCGCCTCTTGATTTTCTTGAACCTTAGCTTTGTAGGCATGAGCGCGGTTCATTAGTCCCTTTGGCGTGAGACAAGACAAAATCCAATTGAGCTCCAAAATTTCTGGGATATCACTCTGACGATAGAACACCGTGGTCTCCGGATTCATCCCGCAGGCCAGCCAAGTGGCCGCAACCTCATAGGTCATCTCACGAAGCAGATCAGGTTTGGGAGTGGTGGTAAGAGAGTGATAATCGGCAATAAAAAACCAGGTTTGTGTGTTGGCCCTTTGGCTCAACCGAATGGCGGGGCGAATGGCGCCCAGGTAATTTCCGATATGGGGAATGCCTGTTGGCTTGACCCCTGTTAGCACTGTGGTGATTTTTGGCTGTGACATAGATCTCTTTAAAGTTAGTAGAGAACTCCCCTCTAGACAACGTCCGCGCAGAGCGTTGCCTATGCCTTGGTCTAGGGCGAATCGAGCGGGACTAGGCACTGAGCGAAGCTCAACTTATTCTATATTGAGTCCCCTATCGGCCAACAAACAAAGGAATCAAGGCATGCGCAAACTCTCGTTGAAACTCCCAGCACTCTTTTTGTCGTTGGCGGTTTTGCTCTTGATTGGAGTATCGGGCTTTGCCCAAACTAGCCCCAAATGGGATCAAGATGGCATGTGCCCGATGAAAAATCCTGCGCTTAAACTCGCGCACACCTGCAGCCAAATGGGGCTGCAAAAATATGGTTCAGATTCTGTTCGATATGTTGGATCTGCCGATTCTGACAACATAAAGCCCAACTACTGCTATCACGCGTTGATTTTCGTTAGCCCATCCTCTAGCGACACTTCGAAAGTCAAAATTGAAGTGGTGCGCGACATCGATGGCGAGCTTAAAATTTCCACTTATTCCGCACCCAAATCGAGTTTGAGTTCGGGTGACGTTGTCGCTCTTCACAACCAGAATGGAATTTGCTTTGGCTATGAGAA
>JBGSQJ010000333.1:0-1662 GCA_041738165.1 Bdellovibrionales bacterium | reverse complement strand
TAAGCAAAACAGACTCCTCAGCCGTTAGAGTATCACTCGCAGTCAACCGTTCACTGATCACTTGCTCCAGAAAAAATAAAAATACAAAATCAGAGTCTTGTAGAGACCCGGCAATGCCTTTCACATATTGATCGAGGTACTCTTGATGCAAGAACCGATCAGTCAGAATTTTTTCATAGGCGGCGGTGAATTTATCAGATTTGACTCCGAATAAAAGTACGCGATCTGTGACACCCTTCATTATCTCGCGCATTAATCGCTTGAACTTCATTTGAGTTTCTTCGTGGTCATAATCCACGATGCTCGGCAAAAGCTGATTGCTTAGTATGCGGCCAAACGCCTTGTTCACTTGGCCCATGTCATCATGACGTTTCTTTTCTTCGGCTAAAGAATTTCCACCGCCAACGGCAAATATGCCTTTTTGAAAGAGAATTCGATGTCCGCCCTCAAGAACAATAACTCGTTTCAAAATGCTGGTTAACGTCTCACCAGTGAATTCTTTTTCGGTAACGTGCCGAACGAAGCCGAGATATCCGTCCCCAGGAATGAGACTAATCGCTTCAACGGTATTTTTGCCGTACATCAACACAGAAGTCATCCAGTGGCCATACACCTCGTGCGCGGCCGTTTTGCGCAATTGTAAACTTGAGAGAATGCGCTTTTCGGGTTCAACCACACTATTGAGCTGAGGCGTGATCACCGTGTCGGTGGTTTTAATTTTGGAACTCGCCAGCCACTCACTACGGTCCACCCCTTCTTCTACACTTCGCCGCTGAACAACTTCAGTGCCATCCACAAACCACGCGAGCCGACCATCCATCAGGCGAAGCTCAACTCTCGCCGCATCTGGAAATTCAAATAGAATGCCGCCAAATGGATGAGTGACCAAGTGCGCGATCCCCTTGTTCACATTGCGCATGCCGAGTCGCACGGTCTTGAGCCTATCGACGATCGCTTCAAGAACCGATGGGTCCACAACAAAATCTATTTGCGACTGACGCTCACCAAGAGTGTTCGCTACCATCCGCTTAAGCATCTTTCGGCCTACATCCATTGAAACCGCTCGGCTCAATGGACCTTTTACAAAAATTTCGCCAAAGCGGGACACTTTGGGCGCATCTATGCCTATCTGTTTAAAATACCGTATTACCTCTTGTTCACCAATTGAACCCATCACTCGAGAAACGAGTTTCTCGGCATCCGGCACGTCTTCAATACGATCGAAAAACTCTTGTAAAGCGTTACCAGTAATCACGACAACGAACGAGCGCGCATCCAGTTTTCGATTGCCAATTCGAATGAAACCTTCATCAAGCAAATCGTAAAGTCGATTGATCACTTGCACCCGTTCCGCAATCTCGGCCGGGCCCATGCCGGCAAATGACAGCAACTCATCAAGTAAGATGACGCCGCCCCCCGCATGCTTTTGGTTCTCAAACCAAACCTCAAATTCAGTTTGCTCGGTTGAACCCACGTACCCGGTTGCTGAGCGAAAATAATCATTCAACTGTGTCACTGATGATAGGCCAGATATAGGGAACATAGCTTTTTCGTCGCCAAACAAAACTCGCGCCAAGGCCTTGGCGTACTCCGTTTTGCCGTTTCCGCTCGTTCCGAGAACGGTGAACACCATTCTTGTTTGCCAGTCGAGCATTTTGAGTT
>JBGSQJ010000312.1:0-6962 GCA_041738165.1 Bdellovibrionales bacterium | reverse complement strand
CCCTGTATCGTGCCGTCTTCGCCAAAAGTGCCATGCAAAATCGGAAAAACCACATCAACACTCGAACCACTCTCAGATTTTGACGACATATCGAGAATGGGTGAGGGGTTTTTATATGGAACGGGTACAACCTCAGTTGATCTCTCGGTCACACGATGTTGCATGGGATTGTCTCGAGACTCTAAAAACCGTTCAGGCGAACTCGTGAGCCACCGACCGTTTTTATCAATGCCTACCAGCTTCACGTCGTAGCGCGTCTTATCCAGAGCCTCAAGAACGGAATGCGCCGAAGCTAAGCTCACTTCATGCTCTCCAGAGCGACCACCGAAGAGAATCAACAGCTTAATTTTCTGAGACCTTTTAGGATCCATAGCCATTTATTATATGACCTTGCCCAATTCGGGGTCATCCGATAATTTCAGTTCTTCTATTAAGGAGCACGAAATGAAATCGATTTTAGCCCTAGCAATTATTTTTTCAGCAAGTCTTGCGTACGCTCTTGACGGCTCTTTTCTAACTTTAAAGCCAGAGCTTCAGCGAGGCGACATTCATAATCCACAGGGTTTTTGGCCATTGGTTGGGTTTGGTGTTGGAGCTATGGATCACAATACAAGTATTCGCACAGGCGGAATTCCGACACACATCAAAGCACTCGGATCCTATTATTTTGAGCAGGCGCCGGTTGTAGCCGATGTGGGTTTGGGTCTTCACAATGAGTTTTTGACTCAAGGTGGAGAGGGTGCGGACATAGTTCAATCGTTCTATTCTGAGGTCGCGGGCCGTTACCGGCTGACCAATCGTTGGCAGCTCGGCGCCATTTGGAGCACACTAGTTGACAATCCAGATCGATACAGATCGAACACCGATAATTTGGCTTCGTTTACAGGGCTTCAGGTGCTGAAAGAATTCACTTGGGATGAAACCTATATGGTACGAGCTGGCGGCCGCGCAATGACGGATGTTGGGATCAGTGGTGAAACGATAGACACCGTGATGGCGGAAATCGAGGTCAGTTTCGGTCCTTCAAAATCCATGGTGGTTGAGAGTGCGCCGGATCGGGCGCTTGCGCCTCACCTGGTCACTCGGGCGGTCAAAAGTTGGCCTTTAGATCCACGAAATGTGAATTTCAAAACCGATTCCATAGCGATGATCAACAACTCAAAACCTTACCTTCGCCGGCTCTCAAGAGCGTTAGCTGCAAATCAGCAACTGTTTGATCGCGTTGAGATTATAGGACATGCCGATCAGCGCGGCCCCGAACTCTACAATGATCAACTTTCGGTAAGGCGTGCCCACGTGATCGCACAGAGCTTGATAAGCGCGGGTCTGGCCAGCTCTCAAGTCGTTGCGGTTGGCCGAGGAGAGAGCGACCCCCTAGCAAGCGGCATCACAGACTCCGCTTTACTGAAAAACCGGCGTGTTGAGTTAAAATTTCATGGAGTCAAAAATCCTCACGCGCTACAAAACATAATTGACTCACTACAATAGTAGTTTTTACACGGCAGGAAGCCGACTTCTAACGGCTTCCTGACAAAGTTTCTCTCGGACATTTGTTAGGTTCACCCCATCGATCAAAAATCGGAGGGAAAATGCCTGCAATTGTCGCTGTTATTCTAGGTCTTGTCTTAGCTACTGTAGCAACACCTGAAGCTCTCGCAGCTGGAGCCGCTACAATAAAGGTTGATGGCTCAAGCACGGTGTTCCCCATTACAGAAGCTGTCGCCGAAGAGTTCCATAAGCAAAAACGTGGAGCCGTGCAAGTGACGGTTGGAATTTCAGGAACGGGCGGCGGTTTTAAGAAATTCTGTCGGGGTGAAATCGACATTCAAGATGCCTCGCGCCCCATTCAATCTTCTTCAGATCCCAAAAATCCTGGTGAAATGGAAAATTGCAAAAAAGCCGGCATTCGGTTTTACGAAATTCCGGTCGCCTTTGATGCAACGGCCGTTGTGGTCAACCCGAAGAACAAATTCATTTCAAAAATGACCGTTGATCAACTTAAGAAAATTTGGGAACCAGCTGCCGAAGGTAAGATTTTAAAGTGGAAGAACGTGGATTCTTCGTGGCCAGATACGCCCTTGAAACTTTATGGCGCGGGTGCTGATTCTGGAACATTCGACTACTTTACCGAGGCGATCGTTGGAAAATCTAAAGCGAGCCGCGGTGATTACACTCCAAGTGAAGATGATAACGTTTTGGTCAAAGGAATCGAATCTGATGTGGGCGCGCTTGGATACTTGCCGTATTCTTACTATGAAGCGAACAAGGCCAAATTAAAGATCGTCGCCATTGTGTCTCCGCAAAAGAAAGCTGTTTTACCGTCGCGTGCAACAGTTGAAGATGGCAGTTACAATCCGTTGTCTCGGCCTCTATTTTTGTATGTGAGCGAAAAGTCTTATGCCCGACCCGAAATTAAGGAATTCGTAGAGTTTTACATCAAAAATGCAGCTCGGCTGGTTCCGGAAGTGAAATACGTTCCACTTCCAAAGGAAGCCTACGAGATGGCCATGAAGCAGGTGAATAAGGGTGAATTGGGTACGGCGTTCGGCGGCCACTCTGAGGTCGGCATGAAGATTCAAGATTTGTTAAAAAAGAAAAAACGACTCTAGAGCTTGGAGACTCGGCTAGAATATGAGTGCAGACGACTCACAGATGGTCAATACTTTGGACATGGTTGATTTAGACATTCGACCAAAGACGAAGCTATTTATCAATCCCTTCAGGGTTTGGAAAGAAAGAGCTATTGAAGGATTGCTGTTCTTGGCGGCGGCTTCCTCTGTGTTCATCACAGTGGGCATTCTCTCAATATTGATTACAGAATCGATTCCATTTTTTACCCATGTGACTTTTTCAGAATTCATCACCGGCACTCAATGGACACCGCTTTTTGCCAATCCAAAATTTGGAATACTCCCTTTACTGTGCGGAACACTTCTGACCACGGCCATTGCGTTGACCGTGGCGATACCTGTGGGCACGATTGTCGCGACCTATTTGAGTGAATATGCTCCAGATAGAGTTCGAGAAACTCTGAAACCTATTTTGGAGTTATTGGCCGGAGTTCCGACAGTCGTGTACGGATATTTTGCGCTTTTGTTTGTCTCGCCGTTGTTGCAAAAGATATTTCCACAAATGTCGGGATTCAACGCACTCAGTGCGGGCTTGGTCATGGGGATCATGATTGTTCCCTATATCTCATCGCTCAGTGAAGACGCGATGAGGGCTGTGCCCAATTATTTGCGCGAAGGGTCTTTCGCAGTGGGCGCCACCAAGCTTCAAACTTCATTTCGAGTCGTGATTCCGTCTGCATTTTCGGGTGTTATGTCAGCTTATATTTTGGGAATTTCTAGGGCTTTAGGTGAAACAATGGTCGTCGCGATTGCCGCCGGGTTGCAGCCCAATTTGACGGCCAACCCGACTGAACCTGTTGCGACGATCACCGCCTTCATTGTTCAAGTGAGTTTAGGGGATCTTCCGCACGGGTCGATTGGCTTTCAATCTATATATGTAGCGGGCTTGACACTTTTGATTCTGACCTTGGGATTTAACATTCTGGGATTTGCTCTTAGGCGTCGCTTTCGAGAGGTCTATTAAACGTGGCTCTGGTGAAAGACAAAAATCTTAAATTTCGAAAAATTATGGAGCGAGGGTTTATCGCCTTAGCTTTGATGTTTTTATTATTTTCGCTTTTGACTCTTTTAGCATTGGTCGTTGATTTGGCGGTAACCGGAGTGCCTAGGTTGTCGGCCGAGTTTCTGGTCAATTTCCCATCAAGGCATGCGGAACAAGCCGGTATATTGTCTGCGTGGGTGGGAACTTTATGTGTCATGGTGGTGACAGCGATTTGCGCTATACCATTAGGGGTGGCTGCCGGAGTTTACCTCGAAGAGTATGCTCCCAAAAACTGGGTCACTTCGATCATAGAGCTAAACATTGTCAATCTCGCTGGGATTCCCTCGATCACGTTTGGGTTAATGGCGCTGGGGTTGTTCGTTTATCGCTTCGGCTTTGGAAATAGTGTTTTGACCGCTGGATTGACCCTCGGTCTTTTGGTTTTGCCGATTGTGATTGTGTCGACCCGCGAAGCACTTCGCACGATTCCCGGGCATATTCGAGAGGCGGCTTATGCTGTTGGTGCGAGTCGCTGGCAGGTGGTTCAGGATCATTTGCTCCCTTACTCGAGCGGCGGCGTTTTGACAGGCGTGATTATTTCACTTAGCCGGGCCATTGGAGAGACGGCGCCATTGATCACGATTGGGGCCCTGACCTTTATTGCTTTTTTACCCACGTCCCCGGTGCAAGGCACTTTCCCATATGTATCGACTCAGTGGATGATGGATCCGTTCACAGTCATGCCGATTCAAATGTTCAACTGGATTTCTCGTCCACAACAAGAGTTTCACGTTAATGCTGCCGCAACGGGCTTGGTGTTGCTGGTGATGACGTTAGCCATGAACGCTGGGGCCATTGTGATTCGGCACCATTTTCGAAAAAAGGTGAACTGGTGATGACGGATAGAAATCTTTCTGCGGACATAAAAAATCTTAGTTTTTTGTACGGTGACAACAAAGTTGTGAAAAACGTAAGCCTTCCGGTATATCGAAATGCAATTACGGCTTTGATTGGTCCGTCTGGCTGTGGCAAGACCACGCTGCTTCGATGTTTAAATCGAATGCATGATTTGTATCCCGGAAATCAATATGACGGCGAGATTTGGCTCTACCCTGAAAATCAAAATATTTTAGATCACGCCATAGATCCAATCGAAGTCCGAATGAGAATCGGAATGGTCTTTCAAAAGCCAAATCCGTTTCCAAAGTCGATTTTCGAGAACGTGGCCTATGGCTTGAGAGTGCGTGGAATTCGTCGCCGCAGTGTCATTGAAAAAAGCGTTGAAAAAGCGCTGATACAAGCCGGACTTTGGGAAGAAGTTAAAGATCGCCTGCATGCCAGTGCGACCGCTCTGTCGGGCGGTCAACAGCAACGGCTTTGCATTGCGAGAGCTTTGGCCACAGAGCCCGAAATTATATTGTTGGACGAGCCGACATCGGCGTTAGATCCCATTTCAACGGGCCACATTGAAGAGCTCGCGACTGAGCTTAAAAATTCAGTGACCATAGTCATGGTGACTCATAACCTGCATCAAGCGGCGAGGATTTCTGACCACACGGCCTTTATGTATTTGGGCGAGTTGATTGAATTTGGTCAGACTCAGCAGATTTTTACTAAACCTAAAGACACTCGAACTGAGTCGTATATTACGGGGCGCTTCGGTTAACTCGCCACCAGTTCCTAGGGATTGCGGCGTCTTACAGAAGTAGTGAGAATCCGCCTTAGAGCGCCGTCATCATCTTCATCGTAAATCTCACCGATGATCTCTTCGAGAATATCTTCCATGGTCACGATTCCAACGAGTGTTTGGCCTTGGTAGACGGCCGATAAATGCGAGCGTTTCTCTTGCATTTGCCTCAACGCTTTAAGCAAGGTGTCTGCATCATTGACCCTAGAAATAGGGCGAACAATCTGACTCCAATTCCCTTCGCCAGATTTGACTAGCGCCAGAAGCTCTTTGGTATTCACAATGCCGTGGACGTCTTCACCAGACACAACGGGGAGTCTTGTGTGACCTGAGCGTAGAGCCACCGCCTCTACGTCTTGAACAGTCTGAGACAAATAAATATGGTCAACGTGTTGCCAGGCGAGCATCACTTCTCGAACTCGTTTTTTCTCAATTCCAACTAAGTTGAGAATATACTGGCGAGTTTGTGACGAGAGTCCTTCGAGTTCGACCATACTCGAAAGTTGATTGGATGGGACCGGCTGTTTGCCCTTCGGAAAAAAGATTTTTAAAACTCTTTTCGTCGACCACTCAAGAAGATCCACGATAGGCAAGAACACATTGTCTAGGGTGACAAGCCACCTGGTTGCAGTCAGCGCGATTTTGGTGGGATTGCGAAGTGCAAGCGTCTTTGGCACCAGCTCTCCAAATATCACCGTAAAAAATGTGAGAGGGACGACTAAAAATGCGATCGCCAGCGCGCCTGCGAGCTGCGGACCAACTGTAAACTTCTCTTGTATGTAAGGACTCAACGATTGGTGTGCCTCGGCACCGCCAACGGCTGCGGCCAAGGCCCCAACCAAGCTGATTCCGACTTGAATCACAGACAAAGTTCGCTCTGGATTTTCGCGAAGCCGTAGCAATGTCTCGGCGGTGTGGTTACCGGCCTTGATCAATTCACGAATTTGAACTCGGGTAATTGAAATGAACGCAATTTCAGCGGCGGCGAGTAACCCATTTAGAAAAAGGCACACCGCAACAACAAGCCATTCCATGTGGATCTAATTAAGCGGCTTGAGGCGGCCTGCTGTCAAGTTGGGACTGATTTTAAAGAGCGGTGCAGACGGTATAGGCCAATAGCCTAGATGATTTGGGATTGTCTCCGCTAGTTTCGACTGAAAGTTCGGCAATCAATGCATTTGTTTTGGACATTCGTATGGTTTCAACAAGGTTGCCATGCGCGCCCATAAATTCGCGATTTTTTAATTGGTACGACTTTATCAAATGAGACCCTGTGTTTTTAAAATTCTTGTGTTTGGAATCGAATTCAAAGCGATAAAGGTTAAGGCCTCGTTCAACAAAAGATCTTGACCTTGCGCCAACCATTTCACAGCTCCATTGAATTTTGGAATTTAGCAACGACGAAGTTTCCGCTAGGGGAGTCGCGGTTGAAAACTCAGAATTCAAATGAGCCAGTCTTGATTCTGGCACATGTTCAAATGAATCTCTGGGAGCCGCGAAAACGGCGCCTGAGACAATCAGCATCCCTACTGTAAAAAGAGCCATCATCCTGATGGCGAACATTTTCAAAAAATTCTCCCTTATCTTCGGTCGTTACGTGTTGATCTTACGCAGCTAATCACGGTTGAATGTCCACCAAATGAAAAGCTCAATTTAACGGCAC
>JBGSQJ010000306.1:0-8635 GCA_041738165.1 Bdellovibrionales bacterium | reverse complement strand
TGCAGGCGTGGCCATGTCGGTTTGCACGCCGACGGCCATGGGCACAGAGCCATGAAGGCAAGATCCCAATTCTTCAGCCATCACCAAGTTGAAGCTGTAGTCGAGCCCTAGCCCACCATATTTTTCGGGCTTGTTGATTCCCAAAAAACCGAGGTCTCCCATCTTTTTAAAAAGAACTTTGGCAGGAAAGGGGGGCGCGCTCTCCCATTCTTCTATTTTAGGGTTGATCTCGCGGTCCACGAACTGGCGAACGCTAGATCGAAGTTGTTCATGCTCTTTGGTCCACTGCATTTTCGCTCCTAGTGTCTGCCAATTCCAAATGACTGGGCTCGCAAATTTTGCTTTTCTGATAACCGGCGAACGTGAAGTAAAAATCCCAGAGTTTTTCTGGTGTCTCGCGGGTCGATAATGCCATCATCCCATAAATGAGACGAGCCATAAAGCGCCGTGCTGGTCGCGTTCAACGCCTCGGCGGTTTCACGCTCGAGGGAGCCGAGTTTTTGTTCGTCAATCGGCTCGCCTTTTTGTTTGGCTCTAGCTTCTGAAATGAGCCGCATCACTTTACCGGCCTGTTCTCCGCCCATAACGGCCGTTCGTGCGCTCGGCCAAGCCAAAACAAAATGAGGATCAAAGCCTCTGCCGCACATGGCGTAATTTCCTGCTCCGAACGAGCCGCCAACCAAGAGTGAAATTTTACTAACCGTGCTATTGGCTACGGCTTGAATCATCTTTGCGCCTTGGCGAATGATGGCTGAGTGCTCAGCTTCAGAGCCCACCATAAAGCCTGTGGTGTTGTGAATGAACAAAACGGGGTTGCCGCTCTGATTGCACGATTCAATAAACTGCGCGCCTTTTGCGGCGCCTTGAGAGGTGATGGGGCCATTGTTGCCGACGATTCCGATTTTTTCTCCCATAATTTGTCCATGCCCGCAAATGGTCTGATTGTCGTATTCGGCCTTGAACTCTAAAAATTCTGACTCGTCTAATATGCGAAATAAAATTTCACGCACATCATAGGCTTGCTTTTCATTTTGAGGAATCAGCCCAAGTAATTCAGATTCAGGCGCTAGGGGAGGTTGAAAATCAATAGATTCTAAAACGCTTTTAAACGGAGTCCAGTTTAACTTGCCGACTAAATCTCTTAAGCACTCGATGGCCAATTGATCATTTTCAACCAAATAGTCGGCGGAACCGGTAATAACCGAGTGAATATTGGCGCCGCCGAGGGCTTCAGCATCAATGGTTTCGCCGATCGCGGCTTGAACCAAGGGCGGGCCAGCTAAGAACATCTGGCTTTGCCCTTTGATCATAATGGTGTAATCCGAGAGGCCTGGTTGGTAAGCTCCGCCGGCGGTCGCATTGCCATGAACGATCGTGATTTGGGGAATTCCTAAAGCCGAAAGCCGCGCTTGGTTGGCAAAAGCCCTTGCGCCCGGCACATAGACGAGGGGTGCATAGTTCAAATTGGCGCCCCCACTTTCAGCAAAGGTAATTAGCGGCAAGCGGTTTTCAAGAGAGATTTGTTGCAATCGAAGTATTTTATCTAGGCCCGTGGGGTTGATGGTGCCGCCTTTTACAGCTGAATTGTTGGCCACGAGTAGACAGCAAAGACCCTTAATCATTCCGAGCCCGCCAATGACTCCGCCGCCCGCGAGCGCGCCATCTTTGTCATCAAATTGTTGATAGCCAGCAAACTTACAGAGCTCAATAAATGGACTTCCTGGATCGAGAGCAAGCGCAATTCTTTCGCGGGGCAAGAGCTTGCCCATTTTTTTAAACAGAGGCTGACTTTTGAGTTCATTTTCGATCATGCGGTTATGAATAGAATCCAGTTCATGAAGTTTTGCGGTGAGGGCCTGCTGATTTTTTTGAAAATCTTCAGATCCGGTCGCTAGATTCGAAGTCAAGGTCTTCACTTTTGAACCTCCGGCATTGGCCATGGACCAAACATCAAGGACGAACCACCATCAACTTTCAAAACAACGCCGTTGATGTACGATCCGGCTTCACTGAGTAGAAAAATCACGGAATGGGCGACCTCATCCACTAAACCCAGTCGGCCAAGCGGAACTGACTCAGGCAGTTTGTCCATCATTTCTATGGCCTCAAGAGGGTAAGTTTCAAGGCCGCTTGAAGAGATGTAACCTGGCGCGATGGCGTTTGAACAAACTCGATACCGACCCCATTCCACTGCAGCGGTAAGAGTGAAATTTTTTAGTGCAGCCCTTGCGGCACCAGAATGTCCCATCATCGGCATGCCTTTTTCAAAATCAGCAAGAATGTGGATTAAGCGGCCGCCATTTTTTTTACCGTAAACATTGAAAAATAATTGCGATAAATGGGCAGCCGCCGAAAAGTTTAACGTCATCACTTTGGCCCAGGCATTGGAACTGATTTTTTCAAGCGGTGATAAAAATTGCCCACCAGCATTGTTCACAATTCCCAAAAGGTAAGGATGATGAAGAGTGATCTTTTCGAATGTGGACGCGCGCTCAGCTTCACTTTGCAAATCGCAAACGTAAATTTGGTTCTCACTCGGATTTTGAGTCAATTCACTCAACGTTTCTTTAAGTGATTCCACGTGCCTGCCGAGCAATAGGGGTTTTCCGCCGCAAGCATCGATGTGCTTGGCAATAGCTCGGCCAATTCCGCTGCCCGCACCCGTAACCAATATCGTTTTTTCATTTAGACAATCTGTCGCATATGGGCTCATGGTTTTAACTCCTCGCCGATCGGGATCTCGATAGGCAGGCTCAATAGCACTTGCGCATAAGACTTTCCTTGTGAGTCTATAGCGAGGTTCGATAATCCTCCGCTTCCAAGAGCGCCATTTAGAACTAAATTAACCGCTTGAATCCCAGGCCAAGGGTAGGCATCGATACTGGATGCGGCAAAGCCTCGAACGAATTTAGATAAGTGCTTGAGAACGCGCTCTTCGGTTAAGCAAGGCGTAATGTATTTGAGCCACTCCGGGCGCCGAGCTATCACGCCGATATTGACATTTGAGCCTTTGTCTCCGCTACGCGCATAAGCCAGATCGAGCAAAGAAACAGTGCGAGTTGGGCCGTTCAAGGGCGCTTCGCCGTTCAAGGGCATTGGGCTTGGTAAGGTCTGCGGCGGGCGATGGATTGGGTGTGAATCAATCAAGGCCGAGAAATCAGTTTTGCCCTCTAATGATTCTGGTTTCAGCCAGTAGCCTTCATGAATTTTGACTCGAGGTTTTGCAGTTGGCCTGCCGCCAAGAAGACTGGCCACCCCTGGAGCCAAATTGGTCGACGCCGGTGCGAGTTCTTTTGCCAACAGTTCAAGTGATTCGATCTTGTTCGACGCCGCTGCAATTCGAAGAACCGTATCACTTTGATCTTCGGATTCGCCATTTTCGATCACGCCGAGAGTGTCCACTTGCCAAAAGGTGAGTGGCGAAAGGTTTTGCCGTTTCAATTCATTCTCACAGCGTTTAAAAATATTTTCGGCAATAGATTCTGCCTTTAGTTTGGCGTTTCCTCCGGCAATGTAGATGGCCGCATCCAATCTGTAGTCGTTAAAGCTTGTCGCGATAACTTTGAGACTGGGCGGCGCCGGTTGCCCTTTGGCACAAGTGACTTCAACCACATCCGCGCCTAGCTCTTGCAATTTTACTCGGCTCCAATCACAAATCACATCTGGCAAAATATATCGTGATGGGTTGCCGACCTCATAGACCAGCTGTTCGCTAACAGTGGCCAGTGAGACCTTGCCTCCCGAATCTTGGGGCTTAGTGATTCTGACTCGGCCATCTTCGAAGCACTCAGCAATCGGGTAGCCAATGTCGTAAGGTTTTGGAACGGATTGCCAATCGGTGAAGTTTCCGCCGCAAACTTGAGCGCCGCACTCAATGAGGTGGCCCGCAAGTGAGCCGCTCGATAACAAATCCCAATCTGACCAGCTCCATTTGAATTCGTGAATCAGAGCCGCAAGCACCGAGCTAGAATCGACGTGCCTTCCACAAATCACAATATCTGGGTTCGTAGAGAGGGCTTCAACTAGGCCTTCGGCACCCATATACGCGTTGCATGTTAAAAAACCAGACTGCAGAGGTTCGGCAAAGAGCAATCGGCCCGAGCTGAGTTCACGAGTGTAAGAATCAATCAAGTCGCCTTGACTCACCCGAGCCACTTTGAGACTCAGCCCCTGGTTCGCCACAACAGTTTCGAGCTTTTCGGCGAGGGCTTTGGGATTGAGGGCGCCGGCATTGCTAATGACGCGAATTTTTCGCTTCTCAATCTCTTTTAAGTGCGGGGATATTTGCTCGATAAACTCGTCAATGGCGCCGCCATCTGCGGACCTGAGCTTACTTCGAGAAAGCAACGCCATTGTGACCTCAGAGAGATAGTCAAAAACGAGATAGTTGAGGTTGCCGCGTTCAATCAAGGCGTGAAGCCCAATGGCACTATCTCCCCAAAAAGCTGATGCACCACCAATTCGAATGCTGCGTGGGCTTTGTTTCATAATCCCTGCATCTTAGCTAAAATGGTTCGAGTGTCACTTAAGAATTGTAGAGTTTGAGCGCGAGCGCCCTTTGCTGTTCGTGAACTACAATGGGTTGTGGATAGCCGTAGCCCGTTCGATCGGCTGCGGGGTTATGAAGAACTGAAGGCGGCGCGTCTGTGATCTCTTCGACGTAGCGACGAATGTAATTCCCTTGTGCATCAAATTTTTTCGACTGAAGCCAGGGATTGAAAATACGAAAATAGGGCTGAGGGTCACATCCAGTCGACGCGGCCCACTGCCATCCACCGTTGTTGGGGGCCAAGTCGCCATCGAGCAACTTTTGCATGAACCAATTTTCGCCCCAGCGCCAATCAATGAGTAGGTCTTTAACTAAAAAAGAGGCCACGATCATGCGAACTCGGTTGTGCATCCATCCTTCACGCGCCAGTTGCCTCATTCCTGCATCGACAATCGGAAAGCCGGTGGTTCCCTCTTTCCACCTGGTAAAGTGGTCCTCTCGGTTTTGCCATTTGAGATGGCGAAATTTCGGTAAATAGCTTTGCGTCTCGACATCGGGCCTATGCCACAAAATCGAATAGTAGAACTCGCGCCAAACCAATTCTTTAATGAACGTGGCGGGGCCGCTAGGGGATTGAAGCGATGAGGGCCAATGCTCCCTCAAGGCGTGAATCACCATGGGCACAGTGAGAGATCCATTTTTTAAGAACATCGAAAGGCGAGATGTTCCATCCGTTCCCGGCAGATCGCGGTCGGTATTATAGGTTTTTAGTTTTGCCCGAAAAGACTCAATATATTTAAGCCCATTGTGAGTGCCCGCGCTGGGCACCGGTACATTGACCGAGTTGAGATTTCGCTCACGAAAATGACTGAGTTGATCTGTGAATCCCAAATCAAGTTTTGAAAGGTCTGACCATTTTAACGAAAAAAGTTCTGCGGTTTTGGGGGCTTCAACCTCTAGGCGCAGATGTGTTCGAGACTGAATGTCATGACTTTGAGCCAAATCAAACCACCTCCGGGCAAACGGTGTGAAGACTTGATAGTGGCTCTCAGGCTCTTGAGGTTTTGAGATTTCCCAGGGTTCAATGAGCAAATGATCACGAAAATCTTGATAAGGGATTTTTAATTTTTTCAACAAATCTTGAACCTTTGAGTCTCGGGCTCGAGCATAGGGTTCATAGTCTCTGCACCAAGTCACGAGCGGTGGTTTCAAAGAATGCGCTCGCGCTTTTTCTGAAAGGCGATCGAAAAACTGCGTTGCGCAGCCATCAACAACGAGCAAATCCCCGCCGTTTTTTTGCATTTCCGACTTAAGTTCAACGAGTGACTCAATAAAAAACTGAAATCGATTATGCGAAAAATCAGGGCGAGCTAAAAACCGAGAGTCGAAAATGAAAAGTCCAAGTGTTTGGCGACCGGTGTGCTTCCAATTATGCTGGAGCGCACGGTTTCCTGGCAGCCTAAGATCTCTTCGGAACCAATGGATGCCCCACGAGGAGGTTTTGAGATTCTGAATCATAGTTTGAATCCTAGAACCTATTCTTGGGCGGGGTAGGGTGGCAACCCCTTTTTACTTGTCATATACGTGTGAAAGATGGCGAACTAAGAGTCTATGCATGATGTGCACCTGCCTGTATTGATTCGTGACCTTGCCCTCATTATGATGAGCGCCGGAATTGTTTCGATATTATTTCGTGCTTTTCATCAACCTGTCGTTCTCGGTTATCTTTTTGCTGGGATACTTGTTGGTCCACAAGTGTCTTACTTTCCACAAGTTCTGCAAGCCGACAACATTCGCCTCTGGGGTGAAATCGGGGTGATCTTTGTTCTTTTTAGCTTGGGTCTCGAGTTTAGTTTTCGAAAACTTATGCGGGTCGGGGGAGCCGCGCTTTTTGCGGCGCTCATTGAAACTTCGCTCTTGCTGGGCCTTGGAACTTTGGTGGGTATTTCGCTGAATTGGGGCTGGGTCAACTCAGTCTTTTTAGGCGGGATGATCTGTATCTCGTCGACCACCATTATCGCCAAAGTTTTTGATGAGAATAGACTCAAAGGGCGCCGGTTTGCTCAACTCGTCATGGGCATATTGGTGGTCGAAGATATTGTCGCTGTGTTGCTCATGGTATTGCTCTCAACAATTGCAGTGACTCAAACTTTGGCGGGTGGAGAGTTGGCCTACGCCGCCGCAAGACTCACGTTTTTTATTGTTCTGTGGTTCGTCGTGGGACTGTTTATTTTGCCGCTTGTGATGGGCTGGGCGAAGAGTCACCTAAATGATGAAACCATATTGATCGTTTCATCGGGGCTTTGTTTGTTAATGGTGGTTGTGGCCTCCATGAGTGGATTTTCACCAGCTCTGGGCGCGTTTGTGATGGGATCACTGCTTGCTGAAACCAGCGAAAGTGCGCGGATAGAACATGTTTTAAATCCACTTAAGAATTTTTTTGCCGCCGTGTTTTTTGTATCAGTCGGAATGCTTCTTGATTTTAGTATCGTCGTCGAAAACTGGAAGCTGATTTTGTTTCTGTCGATGGTCGTGATTGTAGGCAAATCGGTCGCGGTCTCATTTGCGAGCCTAGTCGCTGGTCAACCGCTCAAAACTTCAGTAAGAGCGGGCATGAGTATGACGCAAATAGGAGAGTTCTCATTTATTATCGCAGGACTCGGTATGAGCCTGAAAGTCGTGGATGATAAGCTCTATGCCATGGCCGTGGCGATTAGTGTTGTGACCGCATTTACGACTCCATTTATGGTGAAGTTTGCAGATCCCACGTACCTATGGATCAATTCAAAATTGCCGACCGGTGCGCACTCAGCTTTGGAAGGCTACTCGCAGATTGTTCAAACGCAGGGCGGCACTCGAAGTTTCAATCTTCTGCTACGGGCACATTTTGCGTCAAGTTTGATCAATGTAGTTTTGCTTATCGCTATGACGAGTTTATGCCGTGGGTGGGTGCTTGCGAGAATGCAAGATTTGCTTACAAATTTGGGTGCGGCGAGATTTCTGACTTTGGCGGTCAATTTGCTAGTGGCTCTTCCTTTTTTATGGGGATTGGCATTTCGCAGGCAAAACTCACCTGAACTTTTACGCGCGCTGGCGGTGTCGGCAAGACTTCGTTGGATTCAGGCGGCATTTGTCTCTTTTAGAGTGCTGGCGGCGCTTGGGCTGTTCTTATTGATTCTTGGTCAGTACACCTCTTGGAAGCTGATTTCAGGTTTGTCGCTGGTCATGCTGAGTGTGCTCACTTTCGTTTTTTATCGCTTTGGCTCGGTGCTTTATCATTGGTTTGAGAGTCAGCTTCGGTCGCGAATTGTAAGCGAGGAGTCGGAGCCTAAAAAAGAAGCGCCTTTATTGCCTTGGGACACCTCCCTAGTGACTGTACAAGTCAGTTCGGCGTCGTCGGTGGCGGGCCGATCATTAGCTGACTTTGGCGCGAGCGAGACCTTTAGGGTTATGGTCGCCGCTATTGATCGGGGAGCCCGAAGAATCATTGCTCCCAGGGGCACTGAGATTATTTTTCCTTATGACAAATTGAGTTTAGTTGGGTCTGACGCGGACATCGAGACCGTCAGACGTATTTTAGAAGAGAAAGACGCACCCCAAGCTGATTCGCCCTTGCAACTCCGCCCGTTAGTTGTGCACAAAGGACTTCCCTTTTGTGGTAAGGTTCTTCGCGAGTCCAATCTAAGAGCTTTAGTCGATGGCCTGGTCGTGGCGATTGAGCGCGATGGCAAGAGATGGGTCAATCCTTCTGCGGATTGGAGTTTGAACGAGGGGGATCGGCTTTGGGTTGTGGGTGATCCAAAGAGCATTCAAGCGTTGGTCGAATCTTAATGAGTTCACAAGAGGAATGAATATGAAATTTATATTGCAAAAGATGAGCTTATTTTTTCTTGTTTTAACAATGAGCGTATTGGCGGCTGATGTCGGCGACTCAAGTTGGGTGAAACCCTACCCCTCAGTGGTGAGGCAAAATGAAGTCGTGTCGTTCGAGGCCAATTCGGGGTTTCATTTTTCGCTTGAGGCCCCTCAATCTTGTGGAACAGGCGCTTTGCTTGAGAAATCACCCAAAAAAGTGCGCTGCCAATTTGGCCAAATTGGTATTATTAGGCCAAAGTTAAATGTTTGTGATGATGCCAAAACTTTTTG
>JBGSQJ010000298.1:0-10391 GCA_041738165.1 Bdellovibrionales bacterium | reverse complement strand
GTGTGAGTGCCCTAGGAGTCGCGTTAATCGAAGAAGCGCTGGAACTTCGAAGAGCGGGGTTGAGATGTCCAATTTTGAGTTTTTCGCCGCTCAATAAGGATTCTGCTGAGGCGTGTGCAGAATTCAAGATCACTCCCGTTGCAGGACGAATGCGTGATCTCGAGTGCTTGAGCCGGTTGGATACCGTGATTCAAGTTCATTTGAAATTCAACACCGGAATGCAAAGGCTTGGTTTTGATACTGAAGATTTGCCGGCGCTCCAAAAATGGCTGGCCCAGCACCCACGAATTCAAGTGGCAGGAGTGTGCACGCATCTCACACATGGGCATGAGGCTGGTCTCAAAGAATCGGCGACTGCTCTGCAGATTCAAAAATTCAATCAGATGGCACGCGGTTTTTCAGGAATCAAACACTACCACAAGAGTGCCTCGCTAGTTTGCCTCAAGGGGACTCAAGGCGAAGACGGTGTCGGAGCCCGACCAGGCCTGGCCATCTATGGATTGCTCGATAGGGATGATGCTCCCACCAGTGAGCTTCGCGCCGTCCTATCGTGGACGAGCGAATTAACTTCTATTCACCACGTTCCTGCTGGACAAGGTGTGTCTTATGGGAGCAGGTGGAAAGCGTCTAAAGACTCGCTCATAGGAGTCGTGCCCTGTGGATACGGGGATGGTCTACGGCGCTCCTTGAGTGGCCGTGGAAATATGTTGGTCAACGGCGCATTTGCCCCGATAGTGGGCTCTGTGTGTATGGATTACACTTTACTCGATCTCACAGACATTCCGGCAGCGCCCCAAATTGGTGATTTGGTTACGATCATCGGCCGGCAGTGTACAAATCAGATCGGCGCTATGGATCATGCGCTTTGGTGCGATACAATCCCTTACGAAACAGTTACAGGAATCACTGAGAGAGTGACGCGAGAAATTAAATGATTCGAGTGTGGAAAGACAACAGAGAGCGAATCAACTCTTACATTGATGGGACCTTTAAGGGAATATTCGATCAGGTCGGCGTATTTTTTTTCGAATGTGGTCAAGCCTCGTTGTTTTTTGTTGATGCCACAAAGCTGATCTTTAAAAAACCCTTTCGAATCGAAGAAGTAACTAAGCACATGGAGTTTATCGGTAACAAATCGGTGCTGATTATTATTTTAACGAGTTTGTTTACGGGTTTGGCTTTGGCGTATCAAATTTATCTTGGTTTTAAGCTAGTCAATGCGACCAACTTGGTTGGCCCGACCGTCGGGCTTGGGATCACACGCGAACTAGGCCCGGTGTTGACTGGATTGATTGTGGCCGCACGAGCGGGTGGTGCGATGGCCGCGCGTCTGGGCACGATGCGCGTATCAGAGCAGATCGACGCACTCGAAGTGATGGGCGTTGATCCCAAACAATACCTAGTCGCCCCGCGAATAGTTGCCGCCGTGATCACAATGCCGCTACTTTGCGCCGTGTTTGACTTCGTGGCTATGATGGGTGCACATTTTTTGTGCATCAATCTCATGGGACTTGATCAAGCTATTTTTTGGGACAAAATCGGCGCGTGGCTTGACCCCGATGATATTTATCAAGGTATGGTCAAGGCCGCCGTGTTTGGGGTCACTTTTGCCGCCGTTTGCACCAACAAGGGCTTTCACGCCAAGGGCGGAGCCAAGGGAGTTGGAGACGCGACGAACCAAGGCGTAGTCAACAGTATGGTGATGATCATCGTTTTGAACTTCTTTATGACCAATTTGATTCGCTTCACCTATGTGATGTTGGGGTGGGAATGACGAGCGAATCGGCTCAAAACCCAGCGGCTGTGCGCATACAGGATTTGCGAAAGTCATTCGATGGTTCAGATTATGTCTTAGATGGGGTGAACTTAGAAATTCCAAAAGGCAAAGTGACCTGCATAATTGGCTTTAGTGGAACGGGCAAAAGCGTATTGCTCAAGCACATCCTGGGGATCTTAAAGCCGACCTCGGGGACGATTGAAGTACTGGGCAGAAATCTTTGGTCGATGACCTTAGATGAACTCATTCAAATGCGTATTCGTCTCGGAGTTTTGTTTCAGTACTCGGCCTTATTTGACGATATGACAGTGATGGAAAACGTCACCTTTCCCATTAAAGAACACCGCCGGCAATTGAGCATAAGTGAGCGCGAGGATATTGCCGATCGAAAACTCGTGCAAGTTGGGATCGAGAGCAAACATTTTCGTAAACTGCCGAGTGAGCTCAGCGGCGGTATGAGAAAGCGCGTGGGTTTGGCCAGAGCCCTTGCCCTAGATCCAGATATTTTGCTTTATGATGAGCCGACCACTGGACTCGACCCCATTTTAACTGAGGTCGTTGACGATTTAATCGTCTCTACACACCGAGCGCATCCGGGCTCCACGTCTGTGGTCGTGTCCCACGACCTTTTCGCGGCTTTTCGGATTAGTGACTATATAGTTATGCTGAATAAGGGCGGCGTGTTATTAGCGGGGACTCCCGATGTATTTCATGCTTCCTCAGATAAATTGGTGCAGAAGTTTCTCATCAAGGGATTCAAGCAAGGGTAAAGGAATCTTCGAGCAGTGATATCTTGGTTCAACTCACCTGAAATCAAAGTGGGCCTACTCGTGGTAGGTGTCAGTTCGCTTATTGGCGCAATGGCCATGAAAGTTTCTGAGGGCCCGGGTTTGTTGACCGGATCAAAGAGCCACTACTTCAAAGCCGACAGCGCCGGTGGATTGGTTCGTGGTAGCGGCGTTAAAATGGCCGGCATCAAGGTGGGAGTGATTGACGATATTATTCTTGAAGATGGCAAGGCTAAGATTGTTGTTGCACTTGAGGGGGACACCAAACTCACACAGAGTGCGCGGGTGGAGTTAAAAGCCGATGGCATTTTGGGTGATAAGCACGTCGAGCTTGTCCCAGGAAGCCCCGACGATCCTGAATTAGAAGACGGCAAAGAATTGCCGTTGATGCATGGCAAAGGTGGCCTCGATGACGTCATGAGTGATGTCTCAAAAGTGGCCAAGTCACTCAATGAATTGCTTGAAACTTTCAAAGTGGCCGTGCGTGAAGGGGACGACTCAACGACCGTTGGGCGCATCATCAAAAACCTAGAAAGCATCTCGGCAGACGTGCGCGGAATGACCGGGGATAACAAAGAAAAAATTGCCGAGATTGTTGAGCACATTCGCAACGTCTCTCGCAATATCGACACCTACGTCAACGAAGAGAGTCTGGCTCGGGTCGATCGAAGTTTGCGAAATATCGAAGACATCACGGCCAAGTTGAGCCGGGGCGAAGGAACACTGGGTCGGTTGATCAACGACGAAGAAACGGTTGAAGAGTTGAACTCCGCCATTTCGAATGTGAACAAGTTTTTGGGCGGCGCAGACAAGCTCGAAATGAGTGTGGATTTTCATAGTGAGTATTTAACTGCATCGGATCAGACAAAGTCATTTTTAGGCGTCAAGATTCAGCCCGGTCTAGACCGATATTATGAACTTCAGTTGATAGATGACCCAGAGGGTGTAAGTCGCACTTCGTACACGGAATCGTCAACGAATGGCGGTGCCACCAACACTTACGAAGAGACCACAACGTATCGAAACAAGCTCAAGTTGACGGCCCTATTCGCTAAGAATTTTTGGGACTTTACGATCAAAGGTGGCTTGATCGAAAATTCTGGTGGAGTGGGCGTGGACTACCATTTGCTCAAAGGCTCCTTGAGATTTTCGGTTGAATTTTTCGACTTCAGAGATGCCCAGCTTCGCGCCTTTGTGCGCTATAGCTTGTTCAAGGGTGTTTATCTAACTGCGGGTGGGGACAACCTACTCGACAACGGCAGTGATGAGTCCTCGGGCTTTGTGGGCGCTGGTATTTTTATCACCAACGACGATCTTAAGATGTTTGCTTCCAAGTTATCTTTTTAATACTATGCGCCTGGAGAAAACATCATGGCGCCATTTAAAAATGCACTCATAAGTGTTTCTGACAAAACGGGTTTGATCGAGCTAATCAAGCCGCTCGCTGAGCAGGGAATGCGAGTCGTTTCGACCGGCGGAACAGCGGCGCATTTGCGCAACGCTGGAATCAACGTGGTCGATGTCAGTGAGCAGACTGGATTCGACGAGGTGATGGATGGCCGAGTGAAAACTCTGCATCCCAATGTCCATATGGCACTCCTGGCGCGCTCGGATCATGAAGGCGACCGGGCCGTGCTCGAGCGATTTGGGGTCGAGCCCTTTGATCTCGTCGTAGTCAATCTCTATCCATTTGAAGCTGCGCTCACCAACAATCGTAGCCGAGCCGAATTGATCGAGAAAATTGATGTGGGCGGACCCAGTATGATTCGAGCTGCGGCCAAGAATTTTGAAAGAATCACGGTTTTGGTCAATCCCGAAGATTATCCGCGCGCCCTTGAGAAAAAATCGAACTTAGAGCTACGCGAAGAGCTTGCTGCACGCGCGTTTGCCCACATTGGCTCATACGATGCAATGATTTCTCAGGCACTCAGCCGCGCCGACGCCTATCCTCATCACGTGCTAGGTGGAAGCCTAGTGCAAAGCCTGAGGTACGGTGAAAACCCACAGCAAAAAGCCTACTGGTACCGACGAAGGGGCGCTGAGTTTGGTTTGCACGAAGCTGAGGTACTTCAAGGTAAGGCCCTTTCTTATAACAATTTGCTCGATTTAGATTCGGCCTTGGGTCTGCTGCGGGAACTTGAGGGGCCGAGCGCGGTCGCCGTGAAACATGGCAATCCATGCGGAGTGGCGAGTGGATCGACAATCGAAGCGGCTGTGCGCAGATGTTTGAGTGCGGATCCGGTTAGCGTATTTGGCGGGATCGTTGCACTCAATCACTCTGTCACCGATGCGGTTGCGACTGAGTTGAACTCGCTGTTCTTAGAATGCGTGATTGCGCCTCAGTTTGTGCCGAGCGCTCTTGAGATATTGGCTAAAAAGAAAAACCTGCGCGTGATGAAGTGGCCCGACCTTGCGCTTCGTGATTCTTATTGGCGGGTGGCGAGTTTGCAGGGCGGGTACTTGCTGCAAGAGCCAGATCGTGTTCACCATTGGTCAACGGATTGGCTTGTGCTTGGTGAATCCCCTTCGCCGCAAACCCGTTCAGATTTAAGTTTCGCCTGGGCCGTGGCGGCTTACCTCAAAAGCAATGCGATTGCGATCGCGGGTGGAGGGCAATCCCTAGGTCTAGGTATGGGGCAAGTGAATCGCGTAGACGCCGTTGAGATTGCCATTTCAAGATTTAAAAAACATCACGCTCATGTGACCGGTTGTGTGCTTGCAAGCGATGCTTTTTTTCCATTTGCTGATTCAATTGATTTGATCCATGAGGCGGGCATTCGGTGGGTGATTCAGCCTGGTGGTTCGATCAAAGACGACGAAGTAAAAGCGCGGGCGAGAGATCTGGGTATAAATATGGTGCTGACGGGGCAGAGGCATTTCCGTCATTGACGCAAACGCAAAACGTGACACTTTGAATCCTATGCGAGACGATGACAGGGTATGTCTGATGTCGAGCCAAATTGGTTAGTAAAAAGCAGCGGTCGGGTTCTTGGCCCCTATACTATGGAGCAGATTGGCGAATTGCTTCGCACACGAGAAATCTCGGTTGTTGATGAGGTCGCAAGTCCCATGCGACGTTGGCAGATTGTTCAGCACCACGAAAAGTTTAGAGAGTTGGTTCAACGTCTTAGGCACCACGCGCTCGCGGAGAATACAGAGGCCGGCTTCACGCCAACTCACACGGACTCGACGACAAATGTGACGCAAACTCTAACTGATCTGCTCGAGTCGGATTTGACCGATGAACTGACTGAATCAGGGCGAAGCTTTACAAAGACCTCAAAAGAAATTGTCATCGAAAATGTCGTTGACGAGAGTGGCCCATTGCCAGTCGTCGCGGGCGGTAGATTTCAAACTCAAAACACTCAAGGGCCGGCTGTGCGGCGGCAAGCCGATCGCACGGCGAAACTACTTTGGATGGTAACGGGTTTGGTTTTGATTCTGGTTGCTGGTTTTGTGATTTTTAAACGGAGTACGGCCCCGGTTCGAACCGCGAATTTGTCGATTTCAGCTGTTCGGCAAAATGTGATCAACGATGTACAGGTGGGGCGTTACTCTGAGGCGCTTAAGTTGATGAAGTCATACTTCACATCAGCTGACAACGCCGGTGAGCTCTCTATCTATTATGGAATATTGGCTATCCAAATCGAGGGTCAAACCACGCTAGGGCGAAGGTTGCTCAATCAAGTGATTGCAAGTGATCGACCTGAGAAGAAGCAGGCTTACACGGGGCTGGGAGTTGCAGATCTACTTGATCACGACTGGTCAGGGGCTCTCAAACATTTTGAGTCAGCACTGCGGATAGATCCCGATTACTTTCCTGCGCTCACCAATTTGGCCATCGTGAAGTCTCATCTTGGTGACAAGACAAGCGCTGTTGAAACGGCGTGGAACATTTTCAAACGTTATCCTGTTAACCCAGAACCCCTTTTGCTCCTGGCCCAATGGACCGAATCGGCCAGTGAGAGGGCCAATGTCAAAGGGCGTTTAACTAGCTACGCCAACTCACAGTGGAATCACTTGAATGAAGTTAAATTTTTCGAGTTGCTTTTATCGGACGGTTTGAAAGGGCAGCCTCTTGTTGAGTCGGTTCGCGGATTTTTAGATTTGGATCCTCGCATGGTTTTAGATCATCGAAAGAATTTCTTCGTGTATCGAGGAGATTTGGATTGGGGCAATTGGCAATCTCAGTGTGAAAAATTGGCTTCGCGATTGAACGATCGGTCAACCGGATCCACGTTGATGGCCGCCTGCCGCGCCTATGAGGATCGTTGGGATTTGGCAAAAAAAGAAATTGAGGTTGCGGCCAACCGTTCACCAAAGGATCCTCTCGTTCAAGCTTGGTATGCTTATATTTTGGGTAAGACTGGTGACGTCGACCAGGCCAGCGTGGTGCTCGGACGGTCCAATGAAATGAATCGAGCCGGGGATTTTAAGTTGCCAACCTTGCTTCAAGCGCGCTTTTGCCAAGATCAAGGGGACATTGAGTGTGCCAGCTCCAATTGGCAGAGAATCTATGACCGCGATGTGGATCAGGTAACAGCCGTTGCCGGCTTGGCATGGGTTTTCGCTCAAAATCAGAAATTTGAAGAGGCTTCTAAATTTTTGGATCGAGGTCTTAAGCTTTCTCCCGATTACATTCCCTTGCTCAGTTTAAGGCAGGTAGCTGAAACGGGAGGTTGGTATGCGCCTCGCTAAAGCATCGTTTTGTGTTGCCATTGCGATTTGTGCGGTCTCGACATGGGGTTCTGACGAGCATCATGAATCGGGACACGGTGACTCTACAAGTGAGTACGTCAAGAGAGTGGCCAAGCAAAGTAGTCGAGATGTTAAAGTTCCAACGGCGCTCGTCTCTGAGGTCGAAAAGGGCTATCGCGAATTTCGAGTCAACAACAAGTTGAACCAAGAAGACCGAGTCGAGCGAAAATTTATGGATGTACAGGTGCGGTTTCGGCAGCGGCGGCCTGCGGCTCTGGTTGATAACATTTTGGTGCGCACGCCTCTTGGAGGCGGAGTGATCGATCTTTCTGATTTTGTGACTGAAAAACGCGGGTCATTTGAGGTTCAAATTTCAGCCCATCTTGATCAAGAACATGAAGCCGAAAATATGAGAGTCTACTTCGTCAGTCACACGAAAGCGCGCCGAATAGATGGCGAAGAGTATGGTGCGGGTTGTGCCAAGGTGTATGAAATATCTAGCTACTTTGGCAAAAAAATGTCGAGTGACGGTATCTCGGTTTATACGACTGAGCAGCGCTATGTTTCAGTGCTTGGCGGCACATTTGTGATGGTCTCGTACACTCCCGAAGCCATACATGTGGGCAGTGTGACATTTTCTGACCCTCGATTTCCTGAACTGACCTGCGAGGCGAGCACTTGAGAAAAGCCATTCGCGACTTGAGAGAAAAAGAGCATGTGCAGTCGGCTTATCTTGTGCGAGACAAGACTCATGGCGCAGATCGAAATGGAAAAATGATTGCCAATCTGACTCTCACCGATGCGACCGGAGAAGTGAACGCCCGAATATTTGAAAAAGTGGAGCAGATGGTGGCCGGATTTGAGGCCGGCGACGTCGTCTGGATCAAAGGTTTTGTGCAGCTTTATCAAAATCGTAAGCAAGTGATTGTGAACGAGATTCGGCGCGCGACCGAAGAGGAGTATCGATTGCAAGATCTGGTGGCCGATTTGGGCGGTGACCCTCGAGAACATCTGGCCGCAATTGAAGCGCGGGTGGCCGAGCTCTCATCTCCTTGGGTACGGCAGCTGATCGAGCTCACTTTGAATGATGAGACTGTGCGAGCGCAAATTTTGAGTGCGCCCGCCGCCAAGACGATTCATCATGCCTATCGGGGTGGGTTGATCGAACACATTCGATCCATTGTGGATGTGATGTGCAGTCTCGCCGAGTTGTACCCCTATCTAGATCGAGACTATTTGATTTTTGGGGCTATCTATCACGACATTGGAAAACTCAAAGAGTTGGAACTCAGCGACGGCATTCGTTACACCGATGAAGGTCGACTCGTTGGACATATGAACACCGCCTGCCAAATGATAGACAGCTTTGCCAGTAGCATCGAAGGGTTTCCTGAAGATCAAAAGCTGATACTCAAGCATATCGTTTTGTCTCATCACGGTCGACTTGAGTACGGATCGCCCAAATTGCCTGTTATGATTGAAGCCATTGTCGTGGCGATGATTGATGATTTGGACAGCAAGCTCAATACGTTGTTTCACTTTATGAAAAATGAAATGCAAAACGTTCCAGACGACGAAAAGTGGACTCACTACCATTCTGGCTTTGATCGCTACCTCTTTTTGGATGTTTTTCGTAAGAAGATGAGTTCAATTAAATAGACCTAAGTCGGGCGCTGGCTCGCGCCTCAAGAACATTTCGGCACTTGCCGATAGGGTTATTGATGAAATACTTCGTACTTACAGCTGCAGGAATAGTCGTTTCGATTTCTATGGTGGTGGTGTCACAGTGGCAGATCAGCCGGCAAAAATCTGACCCACACACAGAGTGGAAACGCCTGGCGGTGGAACCCGAGACCAAAGTGAGACCCGATCGCTTTGAAGCGATGAAATGGGCTCCCGAACAAGTCGAGCTTCGAGCGCCTGCATCTGCAAAAAAACCAGCAAAAAAATAACTATCTCGGCAGTAAGCATCCGGGGATGTTCAAGTCGATTTCACGCCTGATGTTGAGGCAGCTGTAAACCCAGTAAGTTTCTTGCGCATAACCGATTCCACGCTCAAAAAACACTTGGCCGGTTTCGTCGACTTCACAGGGGTTATTGCGAGTGCAGCGACGGCCATTTTCATTGATCGTGTTGTTCACCCCAATCACCATCCTAGATTGTTGGTCGATAACTGGAGATCCAGATGTTCCTCCGATCACTTCGCACCCTGGTCTTGAATAGCGAATGGAGTCAACCCAACGCCAATCGGACTCATGCATTTCGTATGGGAAGTACTCAATATGGCAGCTATAGCCGCGCTTCCAGTAGCCTGAGATGATCTCGATTTGTGTTTGAAGCACAGGGTGATCTGGGCTCAGGGTCAGGCCCGTTTGGCCGGTTCGGCTAAAGATGTCGGCGTAAGTTTGATCGAGCTCATAAATCAACATGTCGGTTTTGGTCATTGTCCCATATAGAATTCGGCGCGCCCGAAGTGTCATCACGGCTTCCCCGTCGGCGTTCAAAAGATCAAAAGAGCGCCTCGTGCTTTCGCCGTAAATCACCTGCCCAGGGCGCAAAAAACCACCCGCATTGCAGTGACCATTGGTGAGCACCAGCGCGTGATCCGTGGATTCACTCGTCGTATAGCGAATAAGAGATCCTGAGCAGTTTGAAAGTTCCACTATGCCGGTAAAATCGTATCCAGAAAATTTGGGCGCGACCGATTTGAGCGGCCCCGAATTTTTTTCGGGCATAGGGAGTGCGGCCGACCAAATTGATATCAGGGTCATTCCGGCCAGGGCTAGGCTGCTCAGAGCTTTGTACATCTTTCGCCTCGATGGTTAGAGTCTTCGATCCATTGCAGCCCATTTTCGAATGAGGCACCAGTCTTTGATCGAGGTGCGTATGCGGAAACTAGACCAAAATCTAGCTATTTAATTTGAGGCATGATGAGAATGATGGGCTCAGCTTTATCATAGGGACTCTGCCAGAGTCTTTCAGGCAGCTGCGAGCCCTGTCCTGACCAAAATACTTCAGACACTTGTGTCAGATTTAGGCCGATGACGATTTGCCGATTCGAAAATTCGCTCTTTAACTCAGAGGCCAACGTCGACCACCGATAAGGTGTCTCAAGAAAAATCACAGGC